>DASYRL010000076.1:0-4639 GCA_036004445.1 bacterium | reverse complement strand
TCGCTTCATCCGGACCGACAATCGCCCGCTGGAGAGTACGCACCGCCCAGATCCTCTGGGCGGCGGCCGGACTGTTCCTCTTCATTCTCGCCATCCGGATGCTCACGCGCGGCGCAGCCGGGCTGAGCCTCATCATGCGCGGGCTTTCCGTCGAAGGGTTCTCCGGGTTCCTCGGATTTGGCTGGCTCATGGCCTACGTGTCGCTGAGCGGTTCCCCCGTCGCCGCCGTCTCGTTGACACTGCTCGGAGGCCACACGGTCACGCCGCTCGAGGCGTTTGCGATGATCAACGGGTCTCGCCTCGGGGCCTCGTTCATTGTCCTGGTGACGGGATTCATCTTCTACCTGCGCGGGTGGCGCGGTCGCGGCGTCGTCTCGATGGGTATCCTGGCGATGCTGACGACCGCCACCATCTACCTCCCGGCGATGGCGCTCGGCAGCGCAGCGCTGCAGCGCGGGTGGCTTGACAGCATCCAGTTCGACGTCCCGGTACGGCTGTCGTCGATCACCGAGATCGCCTTCGATCCGATCGTGCGCAGCGTGGCCGGCCGGTTGCCGGCCCTAGCCGTGTTTGGGCTGGGGTTTGCCGTGCTCCTGATCGCCTTCCGATTCCTCGATCGTACGCTGCCGCACGTCGAGACGCGCGAGCTGGAAGGGCGGTGGGCCCGCTGGCTGGCGAGCCCGACGGCGATGTTCGTGCTGGGGATGCTGGTGACGACCCTAACGCTGTCGGTGTCGGTGTCGCTGTCGCTCCTCGTGCCGCTGGCGGCGCGCGGGATGGTACGGCGCCAGCCGGTGATCCCCTACATCATGGGCGCCAACATCACCACGTTCATCGACACGCTGGTGGCGTCGCTGCTGGTCCCCAACCCCGCCGCGTTCACGGTCGTGCTGACGGAGATGCTGACGGTGGCGCTGGTGTCCGTGGTGGTGCTGTTGTTCCTGTACGTTCCTTACCGGACGCTGCTGTTGTCGCTGAACAAAGGAATTGCGGGCAGCCGCTGGCGATTCGCGGGTTTTGTCGTATTGCTCGCCGTCGTTCCGCTCTACCTACTGCTCAAGTGACTTGTGACTCGTGACTCAATTCCTCAATTCCGAGTCACGAGTCACGAATCACGATTTTTCCGTTCGACATGTCGATGACCACAGCCAGCGCCTCGATCGGCACGCCCAGCGTCGAGAGGACGTCGCGGCCTCCTTCGAACGTCTTTTCAATGACCGCCCCGATTCCCACCAGCGTCGCACCGGCGGCCTGCGTGAGCCGCGCCAGCGCCATGATCGTCTGACCCGTCGCAAGAAAGTCATCGACGATCAGCACGCGATCCCCGCTCGAGAGATACTCCGGCGAGATGATGAGCTCGACCGTCTGCCCGCGTGTGTGCGACGGCGCCAGCGTTAGGAGGACCTGGTCGGACATCGTAATCGGCCGCGTCCGCCGCGCGTAGACGACCGGCACGCGCAGGTGCAGCGCCGTCGTCAACGCCGGGGCGATCCCGGAGATCTCCGCGGTGAGGACCTTCGTCGCGCCGACGGAAGCGAACCGATCGGCCAGTTCGCGTCCGCAGGCGTCCAGCAGCACCGGGTCGACCTGATGGTTGATGAAGCTGTCGACCTTCAGGATGCCGCGGCCGAGGTTTCTACCTTCAGATTGGATGCGGGCCCTCAAGACCTCCACCGGTGACCTCCCCAAGGCACGGGCCATGCCGTAAAATAGATACCGCGATGCGTCCCTTTGGCTGACGTTGACAGTTAGCAAGTCAGCAGTGTAGTCCTCCCGGCTTCCGGCTCGGGCGGAAGCCACATTCCTCTCGCGTCTCAATTCACTGTGTCGCGGCCCTCCATCCGGCGGGCATCCGCCCCGTACCAACGCGTCAGACCGTCCTGCGGCTCATCGACTCACCTTCCAGACGCGCTTGGTACGGGGTCCGGGCCCCTCCACGCGCTCCTGCGAGCGGACCGAGTTCGCGGGGAGGTGGAGGAATGGACGACGTGGCGGATGTCGTGCGGGGAAAGTGGGTGGAGCACGTGCCCGCGGAACAGATTCGAGAGTGGACAACCTCGTTCGCGCGAACCGTGGTGGACGTGGGCACGGGGGACGGCCGCTGGCTGTACCGCCGGGCGCGCGCACACCCGGAACGGAGCTGGATCGGGATCGATGCCAACGCAGAGCGCATGCGTGACGTGTCGTTCCGCGCCGCACGCAAGCCGGCGCGAGGGGGCATCCGAAATCTCTTGTTCGTGCGCGCGGCGATTGATGCGCTGCCGCAGGCGCTTCGTGGCATCGCTGACGAAATCTACATCCTGTATCCATGGGGCCGCCTGCTTGATGCCGTCTGGACGCCTCACGCCGAGGCGCTCGCGGCGATCGGCTGTCTCGCCAAACCCGGCGGGCGCCTCGAGGTCCACGTCAACCCGTCGGCTGTGGTGGACCGGCCGGCGAACGTGGCCGCGCTGGTGACGGGGTATGCCGCAGGCGGCATCCGGCTGCGCGAGGTAAGGATCGAGGATGTGCCGGCGTCGACGTCGTGGGTGCGGCGCTTGGCGCACGGTCATGAAGCCCGCGTGATTCTGCTGGACGGGATCGTGGTGCGTGAGGATGACGACCGCGACGTGACGGGGCTGGACCTCGACTTGGTGCGGTTCGAACAGGAGGCCCCGCCGAACTCGCCGTAGAGAGATGCGGGGTCCCCGAAAAACGCTCTGGCGCTTTTCGGGGTGCCGAGAAGGAGTCTGCCCATCATGGACATCAACGAACTGCTGGCCATCGCCCACGCGAAGCGCGCCTCCGACCTGCATCTCAAGGTGGGCAACCACCCGATCGTTCGCGTCAACGGCGTGCTGGAACCGCTTGCCGACCACCCGGTGCTGGACCCTGCGGCCATCCGCCGGCTGATCGAGAGCATGCTGACCGTTGAGCAGCGCGAGGAGTTCCGCAACAGTCTCGAGCTCGACCTCGCCTACAGCGTTCCGGGACTGTCACGGTTCCGCGTGAACGTCTACCAGCAGCGCGGATCGGTGGGCGCGGCCCTGCGCTCCATCCCGATCGGCGTTCCGTCGATCGACGACCTCGCCCTGCCGGAGATCGTCAAGCGGTTCGCGGGGCTCCCCCGCGGGCTCGTGCTCGTGACCGGGCCGACGGGGAGCGGCAAGTCGACGACGCTGGCGGCCACGATCAACTACATTAATCAGACCCGCGGCGTCCATATCGTCACGATCGAGGATCCCATCGAGTATCTGCACCGCGATAACAAGAGCATCATCAACCAGCGGGAGGTCGGCAGCGACACGCACTCCTTCGCCAATGCGCTGAAGCACGTGCTGCGTCAAGATCCCGACGTCATCCTGATTGGAGAGATGCGGGATCTCGAGACGATTTCCACCGCCGTCACCGCCGCGGAGACCGGGCACCTGGTCTTCGCGACGCTGCACACCGTCAGCGCCGCCCAGACGCTTGACCGCATCATCGATGCCTTCCCGCCGCATCAGCAAGCCCAGATCAAGACGCAGCTGTCGACCGCACTGGAGGGCGTCATGTCGCAGACCCTCCTGCCACTGGCGACGGGCAGCGGGCGGATCGCAGCGATCGAGGTAATGGTCGTCACCGCGGCGATCCGCAATCTGATCCGCGAGGGCAAAACCTACCAGATTCCCTCGACCATCCAATCCGGCGGCAAGGAAGGGATGCAGTCCCTCAACCAGTCGCTGCGCCAGCTCGTCGAATCGCGCCGCGTGACCTATGAGGAAGCGGCGGCCCGGGCCAGCAGCGAGCGCGAATTCGCCATGCTGCTCGGCCGCAAGAGCGTCACCGCGTGACGGTTCGGGAGGTCTTGGCCCGGATGCAGGCGATGGCCAGCCGCCGCAACAAAGAGGGCATGGCCCGCTTTGGCATCCGTCCGACCACCACGACCCTGGGCATCTCGATCTGGGAGCTGCGCAGACTCAAGCGTGAGATCGGCACGGACCACCGGCTCGCCCAGCAGTTGTGGGCCTCGAAAATCCACGAAGCCCGGATCCTGGCCAGTTTCATCGAGGACCCGGCCAGGGTGACCAGCTCGCAGATGGAGCGGTGGGTCAGAGCGTTCGATTCGTGGGACATCGTCGACCAGGTCAGTGCGCTCTTCGCCGCCACGCCGTATGCCCGGGCCAAGATCCGGCAGTGGGCCGCGCGCGACGAGGAATTCGTCAAGCGCGCCGCGTTCTCGCTGATCGCCGAGCTGGCCTGGTACGACAAGACGGTGACCGACCGTGGGTTCGAGGCGTTCTTCCCGCTCATCACGCGTGCGTCGACCGATGAGCGGAACTTCGTCAAGAAAGCGGTCAACTGGGCCCTGCGGAACATCGGAAAGCGGAACCGGCGGTTGAACCGCGGCGCCGTGGCCCTCGCCAAGAAGCTGCGAGCGAGCGGGTCGCCGTCCGCCCGGTGGATCGGCGCCGGCGCCCTGCGCGAGCTTACCAGTGAGGCCGTTCAGCGGCGGCTGGCCGGCATGAGGCCGAAGCCGGTTTTGTGAACGTTTCGGTTCCCCGTTTCTTGTTCTCCGGTCTTCCGTTATAATGTGGCGGGTGTGGGCCGCTAGCTCAACTGGTAGAGCGGGAGACTCTTAATCTCTAGGTTCAGGGTTCGAGTCCCTGGCGGCCCCCCA
>DASYRL010000075.1:0-23310 GCA_036004445.1 bacterium | reverse complement strand
CCGACCTCGATGGATTGATCGACCGACGCCCCCGCGGCGCGCAGCGGCACGATCTGGAGGGCGGCGAGCAGCAGGATCAGCGTCGCCGGAAGTGTTCGAGCGCGAATCGATCGCATGCCGTCTCCGCGGATCCCTTGCGTTCGAGCACCTCGTACAGGTAGTAGTGGTAGTACTCGTGACAGTACAGGAATCGGATCACCTCGGTCTTCGTCCTGAACAGCACGTTCCTGGAGAACCATCGGAACTTGAACGCATCGCCCCCGGCACCCTGCACCTTCAGCCGCTGCGCCCGGTACGGGATGCGCTGGTGGAACGGCGCGAACGGTTCCGGCACCTGCACCGTGATGACCTTGGTCTCGTAGTCGCACAGCCCGGCCAGATGCGGGGACGTGCGGTAGCGCAGCGGCTTGACCTCGATCCGATACCCGGTGGCCGCGGGGAGGCCCTTGAGCACCGATCGAATCCGTGCCGGAGAAAACCCGTCCAGCGTTGAAGTGATGATCATCTGCGGCTCACGTCCATAGTAACGGCCGTGCCGCGGCCAGGGTTGAGTGGGTCCACCGCATGCCAAACGTCCGTCTGGTCAACCTGACGAAAGCGTATCGGTTCGAGCGCCATGCCGTCCCGGCGGTGCGCGGCGTGAGCCTGGAAGCCCCGAGCGGGCAGATCCTGACCCTGCTCGGTCCCAGCGGGTGCGGAAAGTCCACGACGCTGCGGTGCATCGCCGGGTTGGAGCGGCCTGACGACGGCGAGATCCTGTTCGACGACCGGGTCCTGTTCAGCCGGACCCGGGGCATCGCCGTGCCGCCGGAACGCCGGAACGTGGGCATGGTCTTCCAATCCTACGCCATCTGGCCGCACCTGACGGTGTTCGAGAACGTCGCGTACCCGCTGCGGGTGCGCGGGACGCCCTCGCGGCAGATCGCCGACCGTGTGCGAAAGACCCTCGAGCAGGTGGGCCTGGCCGGGTTGGAGCGGCGGCCGGCGCCGTTTCTCAGCGGCGGGCAGCAGCAGCGGGTGGCCCTGGCCCGCGCGCTCGTCTACGAACCGGAAGTCCTGCTGCTCGATGAGCCGCTGTCCAACCTCGACGCGAAAGTCCGCGAGCAGGTGCGTGAGGATTTCCACCTCCTGCAGCGGCGCCTGGGCATCACCGCCGTGTACGTGACCCACGACCAGCTTGAGGCCCTGTCGCTGTCGGATCTCGTCGCGGTGATGGACCACGGCCAGATCATGGAGATCGGACGGCCCCAGGACCTCTATGCCAGGCCGCACAGCCCGTTCACCGCCGGGTTCCTCGGCGAGATCAGCTACATCCCCGGCACGGTCGTCGCCGACGACGGAGAGAGACTCACCTTGCGCACGTCCTTCGGACTGGTCCGCTGCGCGCGGACCTCGCAGGTGGCCGCCGACACGCGGGTCGTGGTGGGAGTGCGCCCCGAGCACATCACGCTGTGGGCTGATGGGTCTGGAACAGAGGCCAACGTCTTCGAGGCGGCGGTGATCTCCGCGCTCTACGAAGGCACGCGGGTCAAGTACCGGATTGCCCTGGGCGACCTCAGCGTCTTGGCCTACGGCACCGAACTGTTCCCCGACGGGTCGCGGGTGCACGCCGCCATCGACCCGTCGCGCGTCATCCTTCTGCCCGAACTGCACCGCGAGTGACCCGCCGCGCCACGGTGACGAGCGCCACCGACACCAGGCTGACGAGGACCCCCAGCGCCGCCATCCGTCCCGCCTGCGCGTCGATCCAGAAATGGTACAGCAGCGGTCCGAGCGGTTCCGAGGACGGCGTGTAGAGAAACAGCGACAGGCTGAACTCGCGCATGAAGATGGTCGCCAGGATCGCCCATCCGGCCATGAACCCCGGCCGCAGTAGCGGCAGCAGGATCCGTCGGAAGGTGGCGAGCACGCCCGCCCCGCAGACGCGCGACGCCTCCTCGAGCTCCGCGTGCACCTGCACCATCGTGCTGGTCATCGTGCGCAGCCCGTAGGGCAGGAAGCGGGTGACGTACGCGATCAACAGGATCCAGATGGTGGCGTAGATGGCGATGGGGAGGCGGACGTATCCCCACAGCAGGCCGATGGCGAGCGCCGTGCCCGGGAACGCCCACGGGATGAACGTCAGCGCGTCGAGGATCCCGCGGCCGCGGAGTTTCGTGCGCACGGTGAGGTAGCCGACCGCCGACGCCAGGATCATTGCCGCGGTCGCGCCGACCGTCGCCAGCAGCCCACTGATCTGAAACGCTCGGGCGACCCGCTCGTTGTGCAGCAGGTAATCGTAGTGCTTCAGCGTGAGCACCTTCAGCGTGGCCCACGTCGGGACTTCGTAGAACGGCAGCAGCGAGGTCAGCACGAGCACGAGGAACGGCAGGGCCACGATCATGCCCAGGATCAGCGCGGCGGCCGCCGTCCCGGCGACGCGCCAGCGGCCCAGGTCGATCGTGTGCGGACGGAAGGCGCGGCCGGTGATCGTCGCAAAGCGCTCGCTCCGCGCGGTCAGCCGGCGGTACAGGTAGACCAGCGTCAAGGTGATGACCAGCAGGCTCATCCCGTACGTCGCGGCCAGGTTGTGGTTGGGTGGGGACACCGAGATCGCTTCGCGGTAGATCTTCGTCGTCAGCACGTCCAACCGCGCGGGGATGGCGATGATCGCCGGCGTTTCGAAGCTCTCCAGCGCCCGCACGAAGTTCAGCGCGCCCGCGGCCAGCAGCGCGGGGCGGATCAGCGGCACGGTCACCCGCCGCGCGGCGGTCAGGGTGGAGGACCCGGCGATCCGCGCCGCCTCCTCGAGAGCGGGATCCATTGACCGCATCGACGCCGAGATGATGAGGTAGGCGAGCGGCGTCAACACGAGCCCTTCGACGAAAATCATCCCCCCCATCGAGTAGACGTTCAGCGGCGGGATGCCCACCCGCGCGAGCACGACGTTGATCAGCCCGATCCGCGGGCTCAGCAGCAGCACCCAGGACGTCGAGATCAGCAGCGACGGCAGCACGTTGGGCACCAGCGCGACCATCTCGAACAGCCCGGCGCCGGGGGCGTTCGTGCGGATGGTGATCCAGGCCAGCACCCCGGCGAGGAGCAGCGACAGCAGTGCCGATCCGCCGGCGAACAGGAACGAATTGGCCAGCAGCCGGTAGGTCTCGGGGTCGGCGTACGCGGTGCGGTAGTGCTCGAGGGTGAACGTCCCGCTCAGGCCCAGCGGCGCGCTGCTCACGCTGCCGTAAAACAGCATGAACGTCGGATACAGGGCGAGGAACCCCAGCACCAGTCCGACCCCGACGGCGAACAGCCCGATGGGATCGGCCCGCACCCGCGGCGCGGCCTGAGCCGGAACGGCGGCCGTCTGACTCACTGTGCCCAGTTGGTCATTGCGAGGCCCGGAGGGCCGAAGCAATCCCAGATCTAAGATTGCTTCCCGCCACGCCGACTTCGTCGGCTCGCGGCTGCGGCTCACACGCTCGCAATGACTGCATTCTCAGCGCTTGAAGATCACCCCGAACTGCTGGCGGAACTGCGCGAGTTCCTGGGTATCCAGGTCCTCCATCAGGATGACGCGCAGCTTGTCCGCGTCCTTGATCGGCGGGTACACGCCCGGCAGGAGCACGAACTCCCCGGCACGCGCCAGCGCCAGCAGCCCCAGTTTGGACGTGAACACGTCGACGAACAACCGCGCGGCGTTGGGGTGCGGCGCGCGCGCTCCCACAGCGATGTGGTGCGCCTCCGCGAGCACGGGGTTCAGCCGGACGTAATCCAGCGGCGCCCCGTCCTTCCCGAAGGCATACACGTACTTCACGTAGGTGATACCCAGCGGGAACTCTCCCGCGATGACCCGGTTCACCACGGGCAGGAACGATTCGAGCAGGACGACCTGGCCGGACAGCCGCTCGAGGAATGACCGGTACTGGTTGCCCATGATCGGCTGGAGGTTGGCCATCCACACTGCGGTGGTGGTGTGCACGTTGGGATCGGGCATCGCGATCTTGCCCTTCCACTTCGGATCGAGCAGATCGGTCAGCGACTTGGGGGCGTCGGCCGCGCTCACCAGCTTCGTGTTGTAGAGGATACTGACCACGACCATGCGATACGATGGAGACAGGATGCCGTCGCGGTCACGCGCCGATGCGGGATACTCCTCATACGCGGGGGCCGTGAACTTCGCGAAGACCCCTTCCTTCTTGAGGATCAGCATCGGACTGCGGTTGGTGAGCACCGCGTCGAACTGCGGCCGCCCGGCGCGGCTCTCGGTCAGCACGCGGTCGGTGACCAGGTTGGACGCGGCCCGGAAGTAGTTGACTTTGATCCCATACTTGCCTTCGAAGATCTTGGCGATGATATCGAACACCTCGGCTTCCAGCGAGCCGTACACGGTCACGCTGCCTTCCCGCTTGGCGGCGGCGATCAGGTCGGCCTGGCCCTGCGCCGGGAGCGCCGACAGGATCAGGAGCAGCCCGGCGAGGCCTACGCCGAGGACCATCCGCAAGGTATGTGCGCGCATGCGTCTCCCCCCTCAGTCGTGATGAAGCTAGAAGCTGATCAGATCGCTTCGGGTCAGCGTCACCCGTGTTCCGATCGTGGGCGCGTTGGCCAGGTTGAAGGCGACGTACTGCTCGATGTACAGCGTCTCCGCGGACATGAGATCCACCGGGACGACGACCTGGAAGCCGCGCAGCGCCGCCGCGCTGGCCGTGTACAGGACCGCGCCGTGGGCCGCCGTGCCGGTGACGATGACGGTGCGAATGCCCCGGTCGCGCAGAATCTGCTCGAGGTTCGTCCCCAGAAACTTGTCCGCGTTCGCGGCGACGACCGGCTCCCCGCCGATCGGCCGGATCAGCGGGAGGATGTTGTCGACGGTGGTCGGCGGGTTCGTGATGCTGTAGACGACGAACATCCCGCGCTGGTTCGCCCGGTTGATCAGCACCGCCAGGCGCGGCACCGAGGCGACGCACCGCGGCCGGCGATCCCGGTTGCAGGCGGTGTTGAGGATGTCCAGGACCAGCAGCGCGGTGGTCCGCGGGTCGACCGTGATCGGCCGCAGCTGCGGCGGAGGCGGCGGGACGACCGACGCCCATTCGTCGACGATGGTCCTCACGGCCTGCCCCAAGCCGGCGGGGGCAAGGATCAACGCGGCTATGACAACCAGGCCGACCGCGGCGATGATCTTCATCTCTTTCACTCCTCCCGACGGATGCGCGCGCTCACTCGCCGAGCAACGTGAGTGGAGGAAACAACTCCTCCACCGGCATCGTCGCTCGCAGCAGGCGCTGCTCGACAAGGTAGGCCACGAGTGTTTCCAGCGTGTCACGGTTACGCTCCAGCCCGTACGGCCAGGGGTCGGCGCCGAACACCTCCTCCATCTCCTCGAGGTCGGCGTGCAGCCAGGGCACCGTATACCGCAGCGAGCTGGAGAAGCGCATCTGGGCGACCGCCCAGTCCTTCGCCTGGACGAAGGCCTTGTACAGACTTTCGGCGATCCACGGCTGCTCCCGGTAGAGGGCCTCCCGGATGACCACGGTGTGCATGACCGGGAAGATCCCCGTCTTGCGGTAGTACTCCCGCTCCAGGGACCGATAGTCGGGAAACAGCCGTTTGATCCGTACGTCCTTGCCGAACGCGGCGGGCTTGCGCGCGCCGATCAACGCGTCGATCTCGCCGGCGACCAGCAGGTCATTGAGCGTGCGGTCCATCACGCGCGTGATCGAGACCTCCGCGTCGGGCAAGTTCACCAGCACGTCCGGCCGCCCGGGCGCGTTTACGCCGCCGGCCACCCAGCGGATCGTCTCCAGCGACACGCCGTACTCGTGGTGGAGCAGTCCGCGAATCCACACCGCGGCCGTCTGGCTGTACTCGGGGACGCCGACGGTTTTGCCTTCGAGGTCTTTGGCCTCGCGGATCCCCGAATGCGCGTTCACGAAGATGTAGCCGTGCCTGAACATGCGCGACGGGAACACCGGGATCCCGACGAAAGGAAAATCTCCATGCCCGCGGTGCGTCAGCGCGTGGGCGCACGACATCTCCGAGACGTCGAAGGCCTGGGTGGTCAGCATCCGGGCGAAGATCTCCGGCGGGGACTGGATCGGAACGTAGACGAGGTCGATGCCCTCGGGCCGGATGAGCCCGGTGCGCAGCGCGTCCGTGCGGTCGTACGGCCCGCAGGCGAGGGTGACCCGCAGCGAGGTCACAGCGGGTACACGAAGACGTCCTGAAGCACGGGCGTGTCCAGGATGACCTTCTTCGATTTGAACCGCGGGTGGTCGCCGGACAGGTCGACCACGTCCTGATACTCGCCGACCGCGAGCAGCCGCGGCGTCGACTCCACCTGCGGGGTCGTCCACACGGCGAAGTTCGCGCCGACCAGTGCGTCGCCGGAATCCGCGAACTCGACCCAGGCCGGGCCGACGACATGCCGGGGCCGCGCTTCATTGTAGTGACGGTCTTCCAGCCGCCCGCCGGCTCCCCAGAAGTCCCGGATCACGGTGACGCGGTCGAGGATACGGTCTTTCGTGTCGTCGCGGATGACGGCGATCGGGAGTCCCCGCTCGTGGTGGTCTCTGGTGACGACGACGTACTGCGCGTCGTCGGTGAACAGCTCCGGCCACTCGCCGATGCGGCGGGGATCGTCCACGATGCGGACGTAGCGGACGAGGAGCTCCAGCACCGCCTGGCGGCGGCCTTCGGCGCTAGCGAGTTCCGTCAGCACCATTGGCCTCCGCTGCCGGAAATCCCAGCAGCCGGCGATATGCATGATAGAAGTGCCGGATCGGGGCCTCGTCCACGTGCCGGTACGGCGGGAAGCGCTTCGGCGTGCCTTTGAGGACGACGTTCTCCCCGCGCGCCGATGCGCTGAGCTGCACCCGCTCGAGTGCCGCGGCGTCCTCGAGTGTGATCGCGCCGGCCGGACCCAGCACGGCCGGCCCCTGGCGCACCCGGTGCCGCAGGGTTTCCTCGCTGTCGGATTGCCGGCCGAAGAAGACGAACTCGATCTGCGTCCGGTCCACCGCCTGGGGCAGCACGTAGCGCAGCTGGATCGTGTCGAAGTAGTCGGTCACCACGCCCGAGGGGAAGACCACCATCATGTTGTGGTCGGTGGTGGGCTTCGTGCGGGTATCGAACAGGCTCATGTCCCGCAGCGCCGGCTGCAGCTGGTCCACCGACGTCGATTTGGACCGCCCCCAGAGGTGCCCGTTGCGCTCGTAGTTGGGGACGAACCGCGTGCCGCCGTGAGAGCGCAGGCGGACGACCTGGAAGCCGGTGTGCAGCGCGGTGACGTGGTAGCCGTCATAGATGTTCTCCACGTAGAGTTTCCAGTTGGTGCGGAAGATGACGCGGACGGCGCCAAGGTAGCGCAGCGCGCCGTCGCCCAGTACGGCGTCCAGGCCCTCCGACAGTTCGGCCAGATACTCCGCCAGCGGCGGGGTGGCGTCGTCGAACGTCGCGAAGATCAGCCCGCGGTAGGTGTCCACGCGCGCTTTCGGCAGGCCGTAATCTTCGCGGCGGAAGTCCTGCGGGAAATCGTCGGGCAGCGACACGGCGATGAGCCGGCCTTCCGTGTCGTAGGTCCACATGTGGTAGATGCAGCGGAACCCGCCGCGCAGCACGTTGCCGGTGGGCCCCTCGACCAGGCGCGTCCCGCGGTGCGCGCAGGCGTTGACGAGCACGCCGAGGTGATCGGCGGCCGTGCGGATGACGATGACGGGGATCGTGCCGACCGAGAACGTCTTGTAGTCGCCGGGGGCGGGTATCTCCGACTCGTGCCCCACCAGCGTCCACGTCGGCCCGGTGAAGACGGCGTCCATCTCGGCTCGGAACAGTTCAGGGTCGGTGAAGATCTCGCGGGGGATCTTGTTGTCTTCGGCGGGCCAGCGGATGCGGTCGAGCAGGTCGGGCATGATGCATACAGTATAATAGAAAAACATGGCCCAGCACTTCGAGCAGCGCAAGGACCGGGTCTTCCTCCGTGCCATCCAGGGGGAATACGACCTCAAAGACGAGCTGCGTCGCCTGCGCACGGTCCCCCGTGTGCGCCGCGCTGACGAGGTCAAGTTCATCGACGGCCCGCAGGCATTCTCCAAGCACTACATCCACCCGGAAGACGGGTTAGGGCAGACGCTCCACCTGCACCTGGAAGAGTACTCGCCCGGCGGCCGGTCCCAGATGCACTTTCACGTCAACGAGGCGGTGTTCTACATCCTCGATGGCAAGGGGTTCGAGATCCACGACGGCGTCCGTTATGAGTGGGAAGCCGGCGACGTGGCCGTGGTGCCCAACCACACCGTTCACCAGCACAACAACGCGGACCCTGACCGTCCCGCGCGCGTGCTCGTGTTGAAGACCAAGCCGATGTTCATTTTCATGAACATGCTATTCCAGAAGACCGTGATCCCCCGGCCCAAGGAGCCCAGCCCCAACGGGGAGGGCTACCAGCCGCGGGCCGACGAGTAGACCGGGAGGACGTCGTGGCCTGGGGCGAGAGCAAAGTCTGGAACCGCGGGACTCTGCAGAGCGACTTCTACCGCCGGCTGCTCGATGATGCGGCCGCTCAGCCGGCCCGGAACGCGAAGCAGCATCGGTTGGTCAAGCCGGACGAGATGCCGTGGGAACTTTCTCCTCACGGGCTCCTCAAACACATGGTGAACGAGCAGCTGCAGACGCGGGCGGAGACGATCGACATCTACATGCAGGTCATCCCTGGCGGCAGCCGCTCGGGCCGTCACCGCCATTTCGCCGAGGAAGCGTTCTACGTGCTGGAAGGTTCCGGCTACGACCTGCACTGGGACTGCGACGTCGACTCCGACCAGCAGGGGTGGCGCTGGATCGTGCCCGACGCCCCGCAGCGATTCGCCTGGAAGGCGGGCGACGTCGTGTACATTCCGCCGGCGACGATCCACCAGCACGTCAACGACCGCACCGACCGACCGGCGCGCATCATCTCCGCCACCAACCGCGTCTACAAGTGGTCGGGCCTCAACAATCTCGAACAGCTCGAGAACGCCCCGGAGTTCGACGCCGGGACGTCGCTGGAGGACGTGCTGCGCAGCCTGTCGTTTGACGTCGTTCGTTGACCGCGATGGCCATCGGAGAACGCACCCGCCGGAGTTTCTCGGATCTCATATCCGATGATCCTGGGGAGTTCCGGGTCAACGGCGCGGTGTACACGGATCCCGACGTGTTCGCCGCGGAGATGGACCGCATCTTCGAGCAGAGCTGGCTCTACGTCGGGCACGAGTCGGAACTGCCGGCGGTGGGCGACTACAAGACGGTGCTCGCCGGCACGCAGCCGCTGATCCTCTCCCGCCACGAAGACGGCAAGATCTACGCGCTATACAACCGCTGCCGCCACCGCGGCGCCGTCGTCTGCCGCCAGGAACGCGGGCACTCCAACTTCTTCCGCTGCCGGTACCACAACTGGGTCTACGCCAACAACGGCGACCTGATCGGGCAGGCGCAGAGCACCGGGTATCCCGACGATTTCGACCGCAGCGGGTACGGCCTGGTGCCCGTGCCGCGGCTGGCGAGCTACCGCGGGCTGCTGTTTGCGAGCCTGGCGAACGATGGGCCGGGGCTGGACGAGCACCTCGGGCCCGCGCGCAAGTACATCGACTGGTGGTTCGGCCGCTCGCCGGCGGGGGGCATCGAGATCCTGCTGCCGCCGCACCGCTACGAGTATCCCGGGAACTGGAAGCTCCAGGCCGAGAACGGCTATGACGGCTACCACGGCAACTACGTGCACCTGTCGTGGCAGCGGGTGCTGCAGCTGTCCAAGGAATCCACCGTCGACGAAGTCCAGCGCTACCGCCAGGCCGGCGCGGCGCGCGGCCTGCGCAACGGCCACGGGGTGCTGGAGCGGCCGGGCAGCCTCAATCCGGCGGCGTCATGGACGGCGCGCATGATGGATCGGTATCCGGAGTACGCGCAGCTGATGGCGCAGCGTTTTCCCGAAGAGGAAATCCTACAGATTTCGGCGCGGCGGAACATCCTGCTGTTCCCGAATCTGTATCTGTTCGACACACACCTGCGCGTCATCGTACCCAAGGCCGCCGACCGCACCGAAGTCCAGCTCTACGTCTATGCGCTGCAGGGCGTGCCCGAGGGGATCAACCAGGGGCGCATCCGGGCGCACGAGCGCTTCTACGGGCCGGCCGGATTCGGCGCGCCGGACGACATCGAGGTGTTCACCGAGGTCCAGTCCGGCGTCCGCGCGCGCGGCAACGAGTGGAACCTGATGAACCGCGGCCAGCACCGGGAGCGCAGCGAGGACGGCGAGTGGGTCGGCCATACGACCGACGAAGCACCCCAGCGCGCCTTGTACCGCCACTGGCGGACGATGATGGCAGGATGATTCCACTGGAGGACGCGCAGCGCTTTCTGGTCGGCGAAGCCCGGCTGCTGGATGATCGCCGCTTCGACGAGTGGGAGGCGCTGTTTACCGACGACGGTACGTACTGGCTGCCGATCGATCCCGGGCGCGAGGCCGCGGGATCGATTTCGATCATCTTTGACGACCGGCAGCGTCTGCACGAACGGGTGTACCGCTTGACGCAGACCCCGGTGCTCGACCAGAACCCGCCGTCGCGCACGGTGCACTTCGTGTCGAACGTTGAAGTCGAGCCCAACGCAAACAACGGCGACAGCACCGTGCGCTGCAACCACCTCATCGCCGAGATGCGTCCCGGCGGTCCGGGCCAGGCCGGTCTCAACGCGCCGCGTTGGTTCGCCGCGCGCTGCGAGTACCGGCTGCGGGCGGTCGACGGCGGCGTGAAGATCGCACAGAAGAAGGTCATGTTTCTGAACTCCGACGAGCCGCATTACAATCTCTCGTTCATTCCATGAAGATCACTCCGCTGGCCACGCTGGGTAATGTCGAGGTCAGCCGGTTTGAGACCGCGACCGGCCCACGTCTGCGGCTGCGGAAAACCGGTGCGATCCCCATGGATGCCTATCTGGATCCGCTGGAACTCGAAGGGCTCACGCGCGTGCGGTACAAGCCGATTCGCGTGCTCTCCGCCGGTCCGTCGGACCGCGAAGAGCGCCGCATTCGAGCGTCCAGCACATCTGTCCAGCCGATGCAGAACGAGTTCGCGATGGTCGGCGTGGCCGTGACAGGCGGCGGCAACGGCGAGCCGGGCCTGCTGATCCGCGACATGAACGCCGGCCAGACCGTCCTGCTCTCCCCGGCCGAACTGGAGGCCTTGCTCCGCGCGCGCCACATGGACTTCGCCCCGCTGATCGACACGAGCGACCTGGTCGCCATCCCCGAGCCCGACCTCGACGACGAGTAATGGTGACGGCCGCGGTGGCCGTTGCCCCGCTGCGCACCGAGATCCGGGAATTTCCCATTCCGGACGTCGGCCCCGACGATGGCCTGCTGGAGGTCGAAGCCTGCGGCCTCTGCGGCACCGACTGGGAGTTCTACACCCGCCGGCGCGGCGCACACCTGGGTCCGATCATCCTCGGCCATGAGATCGTCGGCCGCGTGCGCGCGGTGGGCCGGGAGGCCGCGGCCCGCTGGCAGATCCAGAGCGACGACCTCGTCGCCGTTGAGGAGTTCCTGCCCTGCGGGCAGTGCGAGTTCTGTCTGTCGGGACGGCCGGCGCTGTGCAGCGACACCGACTCCCGCGCGGAGCGGTTCCTCCGCTACGGCGCCACGCCGATCGACGTCCCCCCTGCGCTGTGGGGCGGATTCAGTGAAGTCCTCTACCTGCACCCGCACGCGCTCGTGCACACCGTTCCCCCCGGGGTGCCCGCCGGGCTCGCCACGCTGTTCGTGCCGATTTCCAACGGTATCCGGTGGGTGCTCAAGGAGGGCCGGATGCCTCCGGGAGGGACGGTCGTCGTGATTGGACCCGGCGCCCACGGGTTGGGCTGTGTGGTCGCCGCCGTGCACGGCGGTGCGGGGCGGGTGATCGCCGTCGGACGGATGCAAGGGGCGCGGCTGGAGGCGGCGGAGGCGCTGGGGGCCATCGGCATCGCCGCACAGGAAGTTGACGTGGTCGCTGCCATCCGCGACCTGACCGAGGGCGCGATGGCCGACGTGATCATCGACCTGGCGCCGGGGACCCCGGACACGATCACGACCGCCGTCCAGTTGGCCCGCAAGGGCGGGACGATCATCCTGACCGCGGCCAAGCATGGGAAGGCGGTGGACCTGCAGGGCGACCTCATCGTGCGCAACGAGCTGACCGTGAAGGGCGTGCGCGGCCGAGACTACGCCAGCGTCGAGGAAGCGCTGGAGATCATCCAATCGGATCGCTACCCGCTGCAGCGGCTCCGCACGCATGACTTCCCGCTCGATCGGGCCGATGAGGCCCTCCGGGTGCAGGGCGAGCGAACGGATCCGTCGGCGATCCACGTCACGGTCGTGCCATGAACGCAAAGATTTCCTCCGTTCCTCTGTGGCAGCGTATCCCGCGCCCGGACCGCTCCAACGCGGGGATGTGGGCGATCGGAGCGGGGCATGCCATGACGCACGCCTTCAGCGCCGCCTGGTACCTGCTGGTGCCGTTCGTCGCGAGAGACTTGGGTCTGTCCTACAGCCAGATCGGCCTGCTGTTCGCGGTCCGGCAGTTCATGAGCACAGTGGTGAACATCCCCGCGGGCGTCATCGTCGACACACTCGGCCGGCGGGACCTGTTCATGACGCTGGCGCTGCTGGGATCGGCAGTGCCGTACTTACTCATCAGCCTCACGTCCTCGTACTGGGTGATCGTCGTGTGTGTGGGACTGGCCGGGTTCGCCTCGTTCCTGTGGCATCCCGCGGCGATCACCTCGATCTCCGAGATGTATCCGGCCCGCCGGGGCTACGGCATTGCCATTCACGAACTGGGGGCCAACGTCGGCGACACGCTGATGCCGGTGCTCACCGGCTTCCTGTTGGGTTACCTGACGTGGCGCCGCGTGATCGACGTCAACATCGTGGCCGGCGCGCTGATCAGCGTGTTCATGCTGCGGGTCATCGCCCACGTCCGGCGCCGCACCATCGAGCCGGCGGCCAGGAAGGCGCCCACCGGCGGATACCTCGCCGGGGTCCGGCTACTGGCGCGTAACACGAACCTGCTGCTGCTGGCGCTGGTGACCGGCATCCGCTCGTTCAGCCAGCAGGGACTCCAGACGTTCCTGCCGCTGTACCTCATCAACCAGCTGAAGCTCCCGACCGTGGTTGTCGGATTCTACCTCTCTGTCGTGCAGGTGTCGGGGATGATCGCGACGCCGATTTCCGGCGCGCTCTCTGACCGGATCGGGCCCAAGCGCGTCGCGACGGTGGGGATGCTGTCGACCAGTCTGGCGGTCATCGGGTTCGCGCTCCTCGACCTGGGATCGGCGTTCGTCGCCGCGCTGGCGGTGGTCGGGTTCTTCCTGTACTCGATGCGCCCGGCGATGTTTCGCTGGGCCATCGGCGTGGTGCCGCACCACCTTGAGGGCACGACCGTCGGCGCGCTGTTCACGACGCAGGCGGTGCTCTCGACGTTCATGCCGTTGCTGGGAGGCTGGGTGGCCGATCGCTACGGGCTAATCTACGTGTTCTACATCATCGCCGGGGCGCTGGTGATCGCCAACCTGACGACGCTGGCGGTGCCCGATCTCAAGAAGACTCAGCCCTCGCCCCGATGAGACCGATCTACACCGTCGGCGTGGTCGGTCTCGGCCGGATGGGTCTGCCGATGGCGCGTCATCTCATCGCCGCCGGACTCCTGGTGAGCGGCGTCGATACGGACCCATCTCGCCGTCAGGCGCTGGCGCACGTCGGTGGATTGTCGAGTGAGTCGGTCCAAGAGTTGGCGGCCGCGTGCGATCTCGTGCTGGTCATGGTCGCCGACGATGCGCAGGTCCTCGAAGTGTGCACGGGGCCCGGCGGGATCGTGCCGCACGCGAGGCCGCAGACGGTGCTGGTCATCTCGAGCACCGTCAAGCCCTCGACCTGTCAGCAGGTGGCGGCGGCCGCCGCCGTACGCCAGATCGACGTGCTCGATGCACCGGTGGCCAGGGGTCAGCGCGCCGCGGAGGAGGGCACGCTGACCGTGTTTGTCGGTGGCGGCCCGGACGTCGTCGCTCGATGCCGGCCGATCTTTGAGGCGTTTGCGCGGGAGGTCGAGCACGTCGGGAATGAGGTGGGTTCGGGACAGGTCGCCAAACTGGCGAACAACCTCATCCTATGGGCCGGCGTCGTCGCGGTGCACGAGGCGCTCGCGCTGGCGGAAGCCCTCGGGGTCTCGCCGGCGCGCCTGCGGGACGCGCTGCAGCACGGCAGCGCCGATGGCTATGCGCTGCGCGAACTGCACCGAGTCAATCTCACCTGGCCGGACAAGGACATTGAACAGGCGCTGGAGGTCGCCGCGGAGGCGGGCCGGACGCTGCCGCTGACGGAGCGGGTGGGGGCGTTGATCCGGTCGCTGACGCGGGACGAGTTACGGCGGATTACGGGTACCAGTTAGTCATTGCGAGCGTAGCGAAGCAATCTCGGGATTGCTTCGTCCCGCCACGCCCTCACGGGCTCGCGGCTGCGGCTCACGCGCTCCTCGCAATGACCACAAAATAGGAGGAGTTGCCAAGAGAGTCATGTCGACCGCGGAATACGGTTCTGACGTCATCGTCGATCTCATGAAAGCCTACGGCATCGAGTACGCCGCCCTTAATCCCGGCGCGACCTTTCGCGGTCTGCACGACTCGATCGTCAACTACGGCGGCAACACGATGCCGCAGATCATCTTGTGCAACCATGAAGAGATCGCCGTCGCGGTGGCGCAGGGCTACGCCAAAGCGAAAGGCCGGCCGATGGCGGCGATCGTGCACGACGTCGTGGGACTGCTGCACGCCGCGATGGCGGTGTACACCGCGTGGCTGGATCGCACGCCGCTGCTGCTGATGGGTGGGACCGGACCGATGGCGCCGGAGGCCCGGCGGCCGTGGATCGACTGGATCCACACCGCCCTCGTCCAGGGCAACGCCGTCCGCGATTACGTCAAGTGGGACGACCAGCCCGCGAGCATCCCGGGGTTCGTCGAATCGTTCATCCGCGGTTATCGCATCGCCACCACCGAGCCCCAGGGTCCGGTCTACCTGTGCTGGGATGCCGCGCTGCAGGAGCAGCGGCTCGACGCGCCGGTGGCCATCCCCGACGTCGTCCGTTACGCCCCCCCGTCCCTGGTCCAGGCCGATCCCACAGCGCTGGAGGCCGCCGCGCGGCTGCTGGTGGAAGCGGCGCATCCGGTGATCCTGGCGGATTACGTGGGCCGGAATCCGAAGACCGTGCCTGCGCTGGTCCGGCTTGCCGAATCCCTGGCCATCCCCGTCATCGACACCGGCAGCCGCGTGAATTTCCCCAATACTCACCCGCTGGACCTCACCGGCGCCGAGGACGAACTGCTGCCCGAGGCCGACCTCGTGTTGGCCCTGGACATCGTGGACTTCGAGAAGGCGACGTCCACGGTGAATCGCACCACCCGGCTGCCGCAGTCGCGGCTTCGTTCTGACGCCACGATCGTCTCGATTGCGTTCAACGATTTCATGGTCCGCAGTTGGGCGCAGGAGTGGGGCCGGCTGCAGCCGATCGACCTGGCCATTGCGGCGGATACGTCCCTGGCGATTCCAGCGCTGGCCGACCTGTGCGAGCGGGCCGTGGCGTCGGATGGAGCACTCCGTCAGCGTGTCGAACGGTGGCGGGCCGTGCTGGAGCGGCAGCACCGCGATCTGCGGGCGAAATGGCGCGAGCAGGCCGAACAATCGCGGTTGGATCGGCCGATCGCCCTCGCGGCGCTGGCGGCCACCCTCGGCGAGATCGTCAAGGATGAGGACTGGACCCTGGTCAACCGCAGCCTGCGCGGCTGGACGCGCCGGCTGTGGAACTGGACGACGACAATCCCCTACATCGGCGCCCACATGGGCGGCGGAGTCGGGTACGGCATCGGGCATTCGGTGGGGGCCGCGCTTGCGCTGGGGGGCACTCACCTCTGCATCGACATCCAGCCCGACGGCGACCTCCTCTTCACGCCCAGCGCTCTATGGACCGCCGCCCACCATCGCATTCCGCTGCTGATCGTGATGTACAACAACCGGTCGTATTACAACGACGAAGAGCACCAGATCCTCATGGCGAAGTCGCGCCACCGGCCCGTCGAGAACGCCCACATCGGGCAGGCGATGAAGGATCCGCCGGTCGACTTTGCGGGGATGGCCAGGTCCTTCGGGCTTGAAGCCTGGGGTCCGATCGAAGACCCTGCAGACCTCCGGCCCGCACTGGAACGCGCGATGCGCTACGTGCTGCGCGAGCGAAAACCGGCTCTGGTGGACGTGTTCACCCAGGTGCGATAATAAGAGGATCATGCAGGTCGAGTATCTGGCTGATATCCGCGAGGCGTCCGACGCGCAGCTCGCAGCGCTGAACACGCTCACCAACGAGACGCGTCTGGAGCGGTTTCCCGACGATCCGGTCGTGTCGCTGGAAGAGGACCTGCGCCGCTGGCGGAACATCCCCGAGGTGATCCGTGTCGCCGAGTGGCTGGCCTGGGACGACGGTACCCTGATCGCCGAGGCCCATTCGGAAATCCTCATGACCGAGGAGAACCGCCACCTCCTGGAG
The DNA here is from genome assembly GCA_036004445.1 of bacterium. Classification (GTDB taxonomy): domain Bacteria; phylum Sysuimicrobiota; class Sysuimicrobiia; order Sysuimicrobiales; family Kaftiobacteriaceae; genus DASXUC01. The sequence goes on along the minus strand of DASYRL010000075.1, from coordinate 6,737 downwards.
TTCAACGTTTTCGTGACCAGGGAGCGCCGGCGACAGGGCATCGCGCGGACGCTCCTGGCGGGAATCGCCGAGCACGCGGCCCGGGAGCAGCGGCCGCTGCTGATCACGTTCACGTTCGGCAACGTGCCCGCGGGCGAGGAATTCATGCGGCACGTGGGGGCTCAGGTCGGTCTGGAAACCCACACCAACCAGCTCAACCTGGCCGATCTCGACCGCGACCTGCTGCCGGTCTGGCAGCAGCGCGCGCAGGAGCGGGCGGTGGGCTACGAGCTGGCGCTGTGGACGAATGGGTACCCTGAGGACGCACTGCCGCAGCTGGTGCAGGTATGGGAATCGATGAACAGCGCCCCGCGCGGCACCCTGCAGATGGAAGACTTCCACTGGACGGTCGACCAGGTCCGCGATTTCGCGGCGTCCGATCGCAAGCGCGGGAACGAGGTGTGGAGCCTTGTCGCGCGGGAGCGGGCGACCGGCGCGCTGGCGGGATTCACGGAAGTCGCCTGGCATCCCAACCGCCCGGAGATCGTCCACCAGCGCGGCACCGGCGTGCTGCCCCAGTACCAGAACCTCGGGCTCGGGCGCTGGTTGAAGGCGGCGATGCTCGAGAAGATCCTGCGCGAGCGGCCTCAGGTGCGGCGCGTGCGGACGGGGAACGCCGACTCTAACGCGCCGATGCTGAAGATCAACCGCGAGCTCGGCTTTCGGCCCTACGTGTCCAACTCCATCTGGCAGGTCGAACTGCCGCAGGTCGAAGCCTACCTCAGCTCCCGCCGCTGAAGGAACTCGCCGGCTCGGGTCGAAGCCGCGAGCACATGTCTGCTGCTGTGGCGGGATCCTGGTATCGATCGCGGTGGGCGGTGGTCGCCGGCGCCGGTGTGCTCGTCATCGCGCTGATCGCGTTGGCTGCACCTTACCTGTTCTCGGTCGATCGATTCCGGCCGCTCATCGACAGTTTCCTCGAACGCAGCACCGGCCACCAGGTCGAGATCGAGTCGCTGCGGCTGCACCTGTTCCCCACGGTGCGCGTCCAGGCCGCGAACGTCCAGGTCAAGAATCCTCAGGGATTTCCCGCCGGCGATGCCGTCGTCATCGCGGCGATCGATCTGGGCGTGGCGCCTCGGGCCCTGTTGTCGCGGCGGCTGGAGATTACCAGCGTCTCACTGAGCGGCGTGAAGGTGAATGTGCTCCACAACGCCTCCGGCCGGAGCAATCTCGGCGCAGCGGCGTCGTCGGGGTCGAGTCCGGCACCGGCGCCGGCGGGATCGTCGGGCTTCTCGCTGGGACGAATCGGGACGGTCACCGTGGCCGATGCAGAGATCACCCTCGGCCCCGCACTGCGGGTCACAGGACTCCACGGTACGATGAATGCGGTCGATCTCAGAGCGCCGGACTGGACCACGCAGCTGGTGATTACCTCGAACCTCAAGGGCGTGACGGTCACGGCCGCGCAGCTCGGGGCGCCGCTGCAGCTTTCGGCCGGCGATCTCCGTGTCAAGAGCACGGGCGCGTCCGCACGGTTCAGCGCATCGCTGCAGGGCGTTCGGGCCGACGGGACGCTGCTGGTCTCGAACTACAATCCGCTGACGGTGCGGTTCGCGCTGACGGTGCCGCAGCTTAACGTGGATGCGTTGTCGCGGATCATGACCGGGAGCGGGGGCGCGGCGCCCGCGCGCGGGCAGGCCCGGCCCGGACCGAAGCGGCTGCTGGCCAGCGGCACCGTGAAGATCGCTCGTCTGATCGCGCGGCCGCTGACGCTCAGCAGGGTGAACGGCGCGCTGCGAGTCTACACGACCGCGGTGGAGATCTCTTCATACTCGCTCGCCGGCTACGGGGGCTCGGCGTCAGGGAGCGCGGTGATCAACCACGCCGCCGCCGGTATCCCCGCGACGATGACGGCCCAGATCCGCGGCGTGAATCTCTCGCAGCTGCTGGGGGCGTTTGGCTCCGGGGCGGGAAGGATCACCGGTTCCCTTCAGGCCAGCATGAGATTGTCGGCCGCCCTCGGGCGCGATCTCAAGCGGACGCTGTCTGGATCGGGTAGCTTCTTCGTCGGAAACGGCACGTTCCCGGGGATGGAGATGCAGGTTACGCTGGCGAAGCTCGCCAAGGCGTTTCAGGTTGACGTCGCGGGCGGGACGACGAAGTTCCGCCGATTTTCGGGCAATCTGAGGATCGGCGGCGGACGGGTCTTTGGCTCGAATCTCACGCTCGACGCCGTCGGGTTCGCCAGCACCGCGCAGGGCAGTTTCGGGTTGGACGGGACGCTCGACTTCAGGGGGACCGGTCATCTCGTACGCCGGGCCGCCGCGACCTCCCCGCAGTCCGGCACCATCCTGCAGCGCATCGGCCGCGGCATCACCGGGACGGTGGCGCGGGGGCTTCAAGGCGTCAACGTGCCGTTCACGCTGCGGGGCACGATGGCCGATCCGCAGTTCACCCTGGCGGGCGACGTCAAGGTGACCGAGCAGCCGATCCGCCGCACCGAGCCCAGGGAATCTCCGGCTGACGGAGACTAGCGCTTCAGGGACCCCGCACGTCGGGCCAGCCACGTCTGAACGGCCGCGCGCTGCGCGTCGAGCCAGTTCAGCACGACGGCATCGTTGGTGATCCCGCGCACCGCGGCCAGGCCCTCTCCGGTTCTTCCCAGAAGCGCGTAGGCTGCGTAGAGTCCCAGCGCCCCGCCCCGCATGTACTGGACCCGCGATTCGTCTGTCTGCCGCGCCGCTTCTTTCAGCCGACCCGTGTAGAAGGTGATGTAGGTCGGTATCAGTTGGGGGAACTGCCGCGTACAGTCGCCGAACCGGCCGCCGCTGTAACAGGCGGCGAGGGGTAGCCGCGCCGGCGAGCATGCATAACAGAGGTCGCCGTAGTAGGCGAACGAATCGTCGCCCAGCTCCAGCACGATGCGGGCGCCGAGGCGCTGGACTTTGAACCCTCCCGCGTTGCCGGCCTCGAAGCGCAGCAGGCGCTGAAATTTCGGCTGCAGCTGGTAGACGAAGATCTCGAAGCAGCAGTGGGCGCCGCCGGTATACGTTTGGATGATGAGCTCCGGCTGCGTGTCGCCGGTGAGATCGACGCACGCCGTCTCGATCTCGCCCCGCCCCTCGAGCTTGGCGAGCGTCCTGGCCCGATAAATGGCCAGGGTGCGCTCGGCGAGGGCGCCGGCGCCCTGGATGGAGGTGATGAGCCGGTACCCGCCGCACGACGCCCGCGGCGCGGCGTCCGCGCCGGAAGGAGGGGGCACGGCGAGGGCGAGCGTGGAAATGGCTAGCAGCAGCGCGAGTTTCATCGTCCCCAGAACTTCCGTTGCGCGCACGGGATTCCTACGTGACGAGGAGGCCGGTCGATGCTGGCGACTCGATTCACCGAATTGATCGGGTGCACGGTGCCGATCCAGCAGGCGGGGATGGGCGACCTGGCGCAACCGCGACTCGCCGCGGCAGTATCCAATGCCGGCGGACTGGGGATGGTTTCGGTCGGCGGTTTTCCACCGGCAATGATCAGGCAACAGCTTGATGAAGCACGGCAGCACACGGCTGGTCCGATTGGCGCCAACATCCTCCTACCGTTTGAGCGAGACGACCTCCCGGCAATGATCGAGGCCGCCGCGTCCCATGCACGGGTCGTCGACTTCTTCTGGGGCGACCCGGCGCGGTCCGTCGTCGATCAGGTCCACGCGCACGGGGCTCTCGCCTGCTGGCAGGTCGGTTCGGTCGATGAAGCAGTCGCCGCTGAAGATGCGGGCTGCGACTTCATCATCGCCCAGGGCATCGAAGCCGGCGGGCACGTCCGCGCGCGGATCGGGATCCTGGCGCAGCTCGGCCAGGTCCTCAGCCGTGTGCGCATCCCGGTGCTGGCCGCGGGCGGGATCGGCACGGGACGGGCGCTTGCGGCGGTGTTGGCCGCCGGCTCCGATGGTGCAAGGGTCGGAACCCGGCTCGTATCCGCCGTAGAAGCTGAGGCGCATCCCGTCTATGTCGACGCACTGATCCACGCGGGGCCGGCGGACAGTGTGTATACGATGGCGTTTTCGGTGGGATGGCCGGACGCGCCGCACCGGGTGCTGCGTCAATCGGTGGAAGCCGCCTCCGCGTTCCCCGATGACGTTGTGGGTGAACGACTCCGCCCGGCGACGGGCGAGTGGACGCCCCAGCGCCGCTTTCAGGTGGGTGCGCCTCACCGCGACCGGTATCGCGGTGCGATCGAGGCCATGGCGCACTGGGCCGGCGAATCCGTCGGCGGCGTGAAGGCCCTGCAGCCCGCGGCGGAGATCATCCAGGAGATGGTGGGCGAGGCTGAAGCCCTTCTGCGCCGGTGGTGATCAGACCCGCTGCAGATGCGTGTCCTTGAACGCCGTCGGATACTTCAGCCCAAACCCAAGCACCCGGTCTGCACCGATATGCGCGAACCAGATCAAAGCCAACCCCACGATGAACTGGCTACCGCTCCACAGCCCGTAGCCCGCCAGGACGGCCGGGAGGACGTACGTGTGCGCGAAGTTGTATGCACCCGCGCCCACGCGCGGCCCCGCGAGGTAGCCGAACATCGACAGGTCCGGTGCGAGGATCAGTAGGACGAACAGCAGCCAGTTTCCGCCCGTACGGCCGTATGAGACGAGGGCTGCGACAAAGACCAGTAATCCCTCTAACCCAAGCAGAGTGCGAGGCCTGAGGATCATCACTTTGGCTGCTCCTTGTCACTTTGACGATCATGAATTCGTCGAAAATCACGAGAGGGACTCGCTCTCCACCAGGATGAAACCTTGGGCCAAGACCTGTCTGGATATTACATCCTCGTTACGGGCCACGTATCGAGCCAACCAATCAAATGCCGCGGTTCTGACTCGTGCATCGAGAAGCCGATCGAACATCATTTGAGTGGTTGGCTCATTTGAGTCATAGACGGTTTCGCTTGAGAGTGGTTAGCGTAAAGGCAGACCAAACCCACGGTGCCAGGCACCGGGGAATTTGGTCTGCCTCGCTTTGCGAACCGATCTACGGCTTCGGCGACGGTCTTCCTCGCAGATCCAACCGCGCCACGCTCGGATCGTGGTCGGACGCCTGGTCCGGGAACTCCGCGTTCACATGGATGACGTCGTACTGGAACCCGAAGTTCGAGAACAGGTTGCCGCTGACCACGATCTGGTCGAGTGTCTGCGAGTTCCCGTCGAACACGTAGGAGTAGCGCTCGTTCGCCGCCAGCGATTCGATGAGCGCGTGGAGCGCGTCGGCGCCGCTGCCCTTGAGAATTCCCAGCGGCGCGGAGAACTCGAAGTCGTTAAGGTCACCCAGCACAACCACGTTCGCGTTGCGGTCGGCATCCAGCAGTTCGTCGACGAAGTTCCTGACTACCGTCGCCTGAGCCTTGCGCTGTACCTCGGAGGAGAGTACCGGGGGCTGGAAACGGCCGAACAGCGGATGGTCCCCGCCTTTGGAGTTCCAGTGGTTGGCGATTACGAAGAGCTTCTTCCCCCGCGCCCGGAATTCGCCGACGATCGGTTTGCGCGAAGCAGCCCAAGCCGCGTTGTCTGGATCGATGCGACCGGGGCTGGCCGACAGCTGCGGCCCCGATGGCGTACTTACGACTTGCGTCGGCGACGTCGAGGTGCCGCCCGGCCGGTCAATGAACTCGACGCCGCGGTCTGTCCGGAACAGGAAGCCGACGCGGATGTTGCCGCCGGGCTCGCCGCCGTCCTGGTCGTCCACAGGATCGATCTGCCGGTACTGGTAGTCCGGACCGCCGGCGGCCTTGATCGCTGCGATCAGCGTGTTCCAGGTAACCGACGCGTCGGGCGAAGGTGAGTTCGTCGCCCCGTCGTTGTCCTGGATTTCCTCGATCGCCAGGATGTCCGGCGAGCGCAGGTTGTTGACGATCAAGTTCGCATGACGTTCAAATGCAGCGGGCCCATCGCTGGGATCGAGGTTCTCGACGTTGTACGTGCCCACGACGACTTCGTGATCGGTGGGCAGCCGGCCGACTTCCCGCGCTAGCCCGCCGTCGACCGCCGTCAGTGAGGCTGTGATGAGCAGTTTGAAGTTGCCGAAGCTGTAGTCCAAGACGCCCACGACTGCCGTCGTGAAACTGTCCCCGACTTTCACGACCGGCGTTGCCGTCAACACGTCATCTAGGATGACCCGCTCCGGGTTGAAGTCGTTCGCGCGGATCACGATTCCGCCGCGGGCCGTGCGCACGCTGGCTCCCGCGCCGTTGTCAGCCAGCACCGCGATCTCCCCGAACGCATTCCGCGGGCTCACGGCGACGGGGCTGTTGACCTGCACCCGCATGCCTTCGAGACTTTCGTAGAAGTCGATGCCGTCGTTCGCCGGGTCAAAGACGCCTCCGGTCTCCACGTTGCCGCCCGCGTCGTCCTCGATGACCATCGTCGGTGGGATGCGGCCGCCCGAGCCGATGACGGTCGGACCGGGCATGGCGTTGCCGGTGGACAGATTCGTCACGAACGGAGACGTGAGCTCGGTGGTCGTCAGGTTCGGCTGGGTGCTGCCGCCGGGCCTGAACTCCGTGACCGTTCCCCTCACGCGCACGGCGTTGCCGACCGCGACCAGTCCCGCAGCGGACGAGCCGAAGACGAAGATCCCTTCAGATGTCGCATCGTTTGAATCCGGAGTCGGGTCCTGGAACCAGAATCCGTTCGATGCCTTGGCGGTGACGATCCCCTCGACCAGGACCTGGCGTCCCACCAACGGCGAGATGTGTGCCGCCCCCTGGACATCGTGGAT
>DASYRL010000074.1:0-3760 GCA_036004445.1 bacterium | reverse complement strand
GATGGCCAGCCGCAGCGCATCGCGGAAGCGGCGGGAATGGCGCACGATGTAGAGGGCCGCCATCGTCCCGAGGATCGTGCTCACCAGCGTCACCCAGCCCGCAAGCTTGAGGCTGAAGGTGAAGCTGCGCAGGAACGGGCCCGTCTGGGCGGCGCGGATGAACCAGCGCGGCGAGATTCCCTGCGGCGGGAACGCGAGATAATTCCCGGCGTTCAACGCGGCGAGGATCACGATCACAATCGGCACGAGCAAGAACAGATAGATGAGCGTGACGCTGAGCGTGAGCAGGAGGTCCCGGCGTTTCACGGCGTGGTCCACCTCATCGCGCGCGCCATGACCCGCAGGAAGATGGCCACAACCGCCGCCGTCAGCCCGAAGAACACCATCGACAACGCGGAGCCCAGCGGCCAGTTGAAGGCGTCCAACAGCGTTTGGACGATCAGCATCGGCATCACCAACACGTTGCTCGCCCCCAGCAGGATGGGGATGACGTACGAGCTGACCGCCAGCACGAAGACCAGCAGCCCCCCCGCCTGCACGCCCGGCAGCGAGAGCGGCCAGGTCACGCGCCAGAAGGTTTGCCACGGCGAGGCTCCGAGCGACCGCGCGGCCTGGACGACGTCCGGCGAGATGTTTTGCAGGACCCCGGCGATCGCCAGAGCCATGAACGGGATGAAGACGTGGACGAGGCCGACGAGCACCCCGGTGGGGGTTCCGATCAGCACGAGTTCGGCTCCGGTGAGCCAGTGCACGAACTGGTTGACCATCCCCACCCGGCCCAGGAGGATGATCCACGCGAACCCCCGCACCACGACGCTCACGAGCAGCGGGGAGATGATCATCATCAGCAGCCAGCGCTTCCGGCGTGGGGATGCCGCGTTGAGGTGGTAGGCGAGCGGGTAGCCCAGCACCAGCGTGAGGAACGTGGTCAGTCCCGCCAGCCGGAAGGTCTGCAGCAGGACACGCCAGTGGAACGGGTCCAACACCGCCTGCGCGTAATTGTTCAGGGTGAACTGCGGGAGGTAGGGGCCTCCGGCGGGCTTCAGGAGGAAGCTCATCCGGACCATGTTGAGGTACGGCACCAGGAAGAAGACCAGCAAGAAGAGCAGCGTCGGCACAATCAGGAGCGCCAGCCAGGGGACGCCGCGAACCGGGGCGAGGGGCCGCGCCGGAAGCGCGGCCTCGACGCGGGCCATGGTCAGTGCTGCTCTTGGGACCGCACGGCCCAGGCCACGACCGGGTCGAAGCTCAGCGGGACGGCCGTCCCCGGCGCAAAGGCCTGCGATGGGTCGGCCTGGACGCGCAGCCGCAGCCCGTCCGGACCCTCGATCCGGTAGTCGAAGAGGTTCCCCAGGAAGACGCGCTCCCGCACGACGCCCTGCAGCCGGTTTGGATGGGCCTCGTCGAAATGGAGGGCCTCGGGTCGAACGCAGATCAGCACCGTTCCGCCATCCACCTCGCCGGCGCAAGTGAACGTGCCAGCCGCCGTGTTGACGACGAGGTGGCCGTTCTGCCGCCCCGCCACCGTCCCCGGGATGAAGTTGGAGAGACCGATGAACTCCGCCACCCACGCGTTGCTCGGCCGGCGATAGATCTCCTCGGGCCGGCCGATCTGCTGCAGCACCCCGTCGCGCATCACCGCGATGCGATCGGCCAGCACCATGGCTTCCGCCTGGTCGTGGGTGACGTAGACCGTGGTGATGCCGACATCGCGCTGCAGCTGCCGAATGTAGAAGCGCATGTCCTCCCGCAGCTTGGCGTCCAGGTTGGCCAGGGGCTCGTCGAGCAGGAGTACGGTAGGGTTGGTCACGAGCGCCCGGGCGAGCGCGACGCGCTGCTGCTGGCCGCCGGAGAGCTGGTGCGGGTAGCGTCGCTCCATCCTCTGCAGCTGCACCCTCTCCAGAATCGCGCCGACGCGCTGGCGGATCGTCGCCGGCGGTTGCCGCCGCATCTGCAGGCCGAACGCCACGTTCTGCCAGACCGTCATGTGAGGAAAGAGGGCGTAACTCTGGAAGACAATGCCGATGCGGCGCCGCTCGGGCGGGAGCGGCGTCACCAGGCGCTCGCCGAAGCGGATCTCGCCGTCGTCGGGCGCCTCGAACCCGCCGATCAGTCGGAGCGTCGTCGTCTTGCCGCACCCGGATGGACCCAGGAGGGTGATCAGTTCGCCCTCCTGGATCTCCAGGCTGAGGCCCTGCACGGCCGTCACCGTGCCGAAGCGTTTGGTCAGGCCGTGCAGCGTAATGGACGACATCGATTCGCTAGCGGCCGAGGATGATCCGGTTCCACTTGTTGATCATCTCTTCGCGCGCGCCGGCGTTCACCCAGTCCCAATCCCACTTCATGATCTGACGGATCTGCGCCTGCGTGTGCACGGGGATCTCCTGGGCGAGTTTGCCGGTGATCTTGACCATCCGGTTGCCCGGGGTCCACCAGAACTGGGCCGACCACTTCTCCTGCACGGCGCGGGAGAGGAAGTAGTTGACGAACCTGAAGGCCAGCTCCTTGTTCGGTGCGAACTCCAGGACGTTGGTGTCCTGCTCGAACATGAACACGCCCTCGCGCGGGAAGACCCACTCGAGGGGGATGCCCTGTGACTTCAGGCGCGAAGCCGCTGGCGAGTCCAGGATGCCCAGGTGAACCTCGCCGCGGGTGAGCAGGATCTCCATGTCGCCCGAGAAGTCCGTCTGCCGGAACGGTTGGAGCTCCTTGATCTTGTTGATGGCGAAATCGATGTCCCGGTCGTTTCCCTTGTAGATGCGTGAGACGAGCATGGTGAACATCGGGTTCGCCGAGTTGGCGACGCTGTAGAGACTGATCCGCCCTTTGTACTCCGCGTTCCAGAGGTCCTTCCACGACTTGGGCGCCGTCCGAACGAGGTCGGTGCGGTAGGCGATGCCGAGCGTGCCGACGAGCGTGATCACCCCCACGTCGTCCTTGTTGCGCAGCTCGGGCCACACGTCCTTGAGGTTGGGGACCTTGTCCGGCGTTAGCTTTGCAAAGAACCCTTCCTTCCGCACGGCCGAGACCCAGGTCGTGTTGGCGATGATGACGTCGAACGGCGGATTCCGCAGCCCCGCGGCCCGAATCTTCGCCACCCAGTCCCGCGACAGTCCCACCGACAGCTCGACCTTCGCGCCGGTCTCGCTCTCGAATCCCGGCACGATCTGTGTGCGCATGAACTGCTCCCAGGGGCCGCCGTAACTGGTGACGACGAGGGTCCCCCCGGGCCCCGCGACCGTCCCTCCCGCCGTAGCCCCCACGACCATTGAGAGCGCGGCGAGCGCCACCATCACCCGCCACCTCAGACTTGATTTCATCCATTCCACCCCCCCGCTTGTAATGGCCTGCCCGCTCCAGCGACTAGACGACTCCCATCGAGGCTAATTCAAGTATGCGAAAAAACTCGCCGGATGTTCAGCCGCGTTCGCGTGCGCCGGCAGGGAATCCTCCAGGCGCTGGGAGGATGCGCGCGACGGCGCCCCTAACCTATGCGTACGATGGCGCAGCGGTTGGTCGCGGTCACGGTCGGCCAGTCTCCCCGCACGGACATCATTCCCGAGCTCCGCACCATCCTGGGGGACGCCGTAGAAATCGTCGAGGCGGGAGCCCTGGATGGTCTCTCGGCCCAAGAGATCAGGTATCTGGCGCCAGACGAAGGCGAACAGGTGCTCGTGACCCGTCTCCGCGATGGGACGGCCGCCCGAATCGCCCACCATCACGTCGTTCCGCTGCTGCGCCGCCGACTGGACGAGCTCGC
>DASYRL010000073.1:0-3759 GCA_036004445.1 bacterium | reverse complement strand
GATGGCCAGCCGCAGCGCATCGCGGAAGCGGCGGGAATGGCGCACGATGTAGAGGGCCGCCATCGTCCCGAGGATCGTGCTCACCAGCGTCACCCAGCCCGCAAGCTTGAGGCTGAAGGTGAAGCTGCGCAGGAACGGGCCGGTCTGGGCGGCGCGGATGAACCAGCGCAGCGAGATCCCCTGCGGCGGGAACGCGAGATAGTTCCCGGCGTTCAGCGCGGCGAGGATGACGATGACAATCGGCACGAGCAGGAACAGATAGATCAGCGTGACGCTGAGCGTGAGCAGCAGGTCCCGGCGTGTCACGGCGCGGTCCACCTCATCGCCCGCGCCATGACCCGTAGGAAGATCGCCACAGTCGCCGCCGTCAGCCCGAAGAACACCATCGACAACGCCGAGCCCAGCGGCCAGTTGAAGGCGTCCAGCAGCGTCTGGACGATCAGCATCGGCATCACCAGCACGTTGCTCGCCCCCAGCAGGATGGGGATGACGTACGAGCTGACCGCAAGGACGAAGACGAGCAGCCCCCCCGCCTGCACCCCCGGCAGCGAGAGCGGCCACGTGATGCGCCAGAAGGTTTGCCACGGCGAGGCTCCCAGCGACCGCGCAACCTGGACGACGTCCCGCGAGACGTTCTGCAGGACCCCGGCGATTGCCAGCGCCATGAACGGGATGAAGACGTGGACGAGGCCGACCAGCACTCCGGTGGGGGTCCCGATCAACACGAGCTCGGCTCCAGTGAGCCAGTGCACGAACTGGTTGACCATGCCGACGCGGCCGAGGAGGATGATCCACGCGAAACCCCGCACCACGACGCTGACGAGCAACGGGGAGATGATCATCATCAACAGCCAGCGCTTCCGGCGAGGCGATGCTGCGTTGAGGTGATAGGCGAGCGGGTAGCCCAGCACCAGCGTGAGGAACGTGGTCAGTCCCGCCAGCCAGAAGGTCTGCAGCAGGACCCGCCAGTGGAACGGGTCCAGCATCGCCTTCGCATAGTTGTTCAGCGTGAACTGCGGCAGGTAGGGGCCACCGGCGGGTTTCACGAGGAAGCTCATCCGGACCATATTGAGGTACGGCACCAAAAAGAAGACCAGCAGGAAGAGCAGCGTCGGCACAATGAGGAGCGCCAGCCAGGGGACACCATTAACCGGGGCGAGCGGCCGGGCAGGAAGAGCGGCCTCGACGCGGGCCATGGTCAGTGCTGCTCCACGGACCGCACGGCCCAGGCCACGACCGGGTCGAAGCTCAGCGGGACGGCCTCCCCCGGCGCAAAGGCCTGCGATGGGTCGGCCTGGACGCGCAGCCGCAGCCCGTCCGGACCCTCGATCCGGTAGTCGAAGAGGTTCCCCAGGAAGACGCGCTCCCGCACGACGCCCTGCAGCCGGTTCGGATGGGCCTCATCGAAATGGAGGGCCTCGGGTCGAACACAGATCAGCACCGTTCCGCCATCCACCTCGCCGGCGCAGGTGAACGTGCCGGCCCCCGTGCGGACCAGGAGGTGGCCGTTCTGCCGCCCCGCCACCGTGCCCGGGATGAAGTTGGAGAGACCGATGAACTCCGCCACCCACGCGTTGCTCGGCCGGCGATAGATCTCCTCGGGCCGGCCGATCTGCTGCAGGACCCCATCACGCATCACCGCAATGCGATCGGCCAGCACCATCGCTTCCGCCTGATCGTGGGTGACGTAGACCGTAGTGATGCCGACATCACGCTGCAGCTGCCGGATGTAGAAACGCATGTCCTCCCGCAGCTTGGCGTCGAGGTTGGCCAGGGGCTCGTCGAGCAGGAGCACGGTAGGGTTGGTCACGAGCGCCCGGGCAAGCGCCACCCGCTGCTGCTGGCCGCCGGAGAGCTGGTGCGGGTAGCGTCCTTCCATCCTCTGCAGCTGCACCCTCTCCAGAATCGCGCCGACGCGCTGGCGGATCGCCGGCGGCGGCTCCCGCCGCATCTGCAGGCCGAACGCCACGTTCTGCCAGACCGTCATGTGGGGAAAGAGGGCGTAACTCTGGAAGACAATGCCGATGCGGCGCCGCTCGGGCGGGAGCGGGGTCACCAGGCGCTCGCCGAAGCGGATCTCGCCCTCGTCGGGTGCCTCGAACCCGCCGATCAGCCGGAGCGTCGTCGTTTTGCCGCACCCGGACGGACCCAGGAGGGTGATGAGTTCACCCTCCCGGATCTCCAGGCTGAGCCCCTGCACGGCGGTCACCGTGCCGAAGCGTTTGGTCAGGCCGTGCAGCGCAATGGACGACATCGCTTCGCTAGCGGCCGAGGACGATCCGGTTCCACTTGTTGATCATCTCCTCGCGCGCGCCGGCGTTCACCCAGTCCCAATCCCACTTCATGATCTGACGGATCTGCGCCTGAGTGTGTACGGGGATCTCCTGGGCCAGCTTGCCGGTGATCTTCACCGTCCGGTTGCCGGGGGTCCACCAGAACTGGGCCGACCACTTCTCCTGCACGGCGCGGGAGAGGAAGTAGTTGACGAACCTGAACGCCAGCTCCTTGTTCTGTGCGAACTCCAGGACGTTTGTGTCCTGCTCGAACATGAACACACCCTCGCGCGGGAAGACCCACTCGAGGGGGATGCCCTGTGATTTCAGTCGCGAAGCCGCGGGCGAGTCCAGGATGCCCAGGTGAACCTCGCCGCGGGTGAGCAGGATCTCCATGTCGCCCGAGAAGTCCGTCTGCCGGAACGGTTGCAGCTCCTTGATCTTGTTGATGGCGAAATCGATGTCCCGATCGTTGCCCTTGTAGATGCGTGAGACGAGCATGGTAAACATCGGGTTCGCCGAGTTGGCGACGCTGTAGATGCTGATCCGCCCCTTGTACTCCGCGTTCCAGAGGTCCTTCCACGACTTAGGCGCCGTCCGGACGAGGTCGGTGCGGTAGGCGATACCGAGCGGACCGACGAGCGTGATCACCCCCACGTCGTCCTTGAGGCGGAATTCGGGCCACACGTCCTTGAGGTTGGGGACTTTGTCCGGCGTCAGCTTGGCAAAGAACCCTTCCTTCCGCACCGCGGAGACCCAGGTCGTATTCGCGATGATGACGTCGAATGGCGGATTCCGCAGCCCCGCGGCCCGGATCTTCGCCACCCAGTCCCGGGACAGACCCACCGAGAGTTCGACCTTTGCCCCGGTCTCGCTCTCGAATCCGGGCACGATCTGCGTGCGCATGAACTGCTCCCAGGGACCGGCGTAACTGGTGACGATGAGGGTTCCCCCAGGCCCCGCGACCGTCCCTCCCGCCGTGCCCCCGACGACCATTGAGAGCGCGGCGAGCACCACCATCACCCGCCACCTCAGACTTGATTTCATCCAATCCACCCCCCCCGCTTGTAATGGCCTGCTCTTTCCAGCGACGACACGACTCCCGTCGAGGCTAATTCAAGTATGCGGAAAAACTCGCCGGATGTTCAGCCGCGTTCGCGTGCGCCGGCAGGGAATCCTCCAGGGCTGGAGGATGCGCGCGACAGCGCCCCTAACCTATGCGTACGATGGCGCAGCGGTTGGGCGCGGTCACGGTCGGCCAGTCTCCCCGCACAGACATCATTCCCGAGCTCCGCACCATCCTGGGGGACGCCGTGGAAATCGTCGAGGCGGGAGCCCTGGATGATCTCTCGGCCCAAGAGATCAGGTATCTGGCGCCAGACGAAGGCGAACAGGTGCTCGTGACCCGTCTCCGCGATGGGACGGCCGCCCGAATCGCCCACCATCACGTCGTTCCGCTGCTGCGCCGCCGACTGGACGAGCTCGC
>DASYRL010000072.1:0-2025 GCA_036004445.1 bacterium | reverse complement strand
TATCGGCGTGCAGTGGCTGCACGTAACTGCCGGTGTTCTATGGATCGGCGGCGGCTTCTACACGATCCTGGTACAGCTACCGGCGCTCCTCGCCTCCCCGCCGGCGGCGCGTGGCGCCATCATGCCGAACCTCGTCCCGAGGCAGTTCACGTACATCTTCCGCGTCGCCGAGTTCACGATGCTCACCGGATTGCTGAATATCTTCGCCTCCGGACGCGGCCAGGAGCTCAGCCGCCTCGACACGCGTTGGTCGTGGGCGATCGTCGCCGGGATCATCCTCGCGGTCGGGGTGTATGCGATGACGCGCGCGACGATCGCGCGGTGGGCATATCGGCTCGTGGAGATCGGACCACGCGCGGCGAGTGGTGACGCCGAGGCCGCCGCGCAGATGCCCCAGCTGGGCGCGCGCATCCGCCGTTTTGGGTACATCCAGCTGGCGATCGGGGCGCTCATCCTCCTGGCGATGGTGACTGCCCGCTTCAGCTGATAGGACCCTGTCCCGGCGATGGTTAATGTCCGCGTCAGCTAATAGCGGAGGCTGGGCGGCGGAGTGAAAGAAACTCGGGGATTATTGCCCTGGGTGAAAGAAAGAAGAGTATTCTTTCATCATGAACCCCCGCGTCACCGCGGCTCGCCTCGCGAAGCCTCTCGAAAAGATTGAACGGCTGCGGTGGCTCTTTGACAACCTCGGGCTCGATCAGCAGTACGAGGAATGGTTCCGGCACCGCGCCTGGGTCCGAACGGTCCACGGGACAACGCGAATCGAGGGCAACAGCCTTAGCGACCTCGAGGTCGAAGAAGTCCTGGAGAAATCGCCCGACCTGAGGCAGAAGGACGTCCGCGAGGTCCTCGCGACCCGTGACGCGCTCGCGTTCGCCGACAGCGTCGCCCGGCGTCGTGGCGTGGGCGCTGATGAGAGGCTCGTACGCGAGATCCATCGACGAGTCCTTGATGACATCGACCCAATGCTGCGGCCGGGTGAATACAGGCGCGGGGAGAACCGCGTCGCAGATGCGGAAGGTCGGCTGGTCTTCAGCACGCCTGTGTCTGGAGATGTACCCGAGCTCATGCACGAGTTCGGAGACTGGCTTCGCGCAGGTGGGGATCGGCGGCCAGCGCCAATCCTGGCTGCTCTCGCGCATCTGGAACTAGTCGCGATCCATCCTTTTTATGACGGAAACGGCCGCACAGCGCGAGCACTGGCCCGGTACCTATTGGTCCGCGGAGGGTATGCGCTGAACGGCATCGTCTCATTGGACGCTTACCTCGACCTGCAGAGACGCTCCTACTTCGCCGCGATTCGGGCAGCGGTAGGCCGGACATACAAGCCGGGATATGACGCGACGCCCTTCGTCGCTTACTTCGTCGGCGCGATCGCATCCTCAGCGGAACATGTGCTCGCGCAGGTCAAGGGATTGGGTCGGTTGGTCAATCAGCTTCGCGGGATCGCAGTGAGAGGAAGCATGCCCGCGGGCCTCCTGGACGGACTCGCATATGTCTGGGTTAACGGCAACATTCGGCCTGCGGATTACACGCGCATCACCGGTAGAAATGCCCCGGGCACAAGTCGGGACCTTCAACTTGCGGTGCGCCTCGGCTTCCTCGAGCCGACCGGACAAACCCGTACCCGCCGGTATCTTGTGGGGCCTAAGCTCCGGGAGATCACTTCCGCCCGCGTTACCCGATTTCGCACGCCCAGATAGCGCGTCGGGAACCAGCCGGCGCTCCTCGGCGTCATAGCGGCATCCCCGGCTCAGGCCGGAGAGGAGGCTGGTATGCGACGGTTCCTCGCGGGCCTTGCCGCGGTCGCCGCGGCGCTCATCGCTACGACGCAGCCGGCCGCGGCCTGCGCGGGCCTCATCGGCCCCAACGGCGCGGTCAACCTGCTCCGCACGACAACCTTCGCTGGCTATCACAACGGCGTCGAGCACTACGTCACCTCGTTCCAGTTCGCGGGCGGCTCCGGCCAATTCGGGTCGCTCATCCCGCTCCCGGGTGTCCCGGACAAGGTCGAGAAGGGCGGCG
>DASYRL010000071.1:0-5040 GCA_036004445.1 bacterium | reverse complement strand
CCCGTTGTTATTGGGTCGCCAGGGTGAAGCGCTTGATCTCGGCCTTCGCCTTCACCTGCTTCAGCCATTCCGCAAACGCCTTTTCCCGGACCGAGCCCAGCAGCTTGTTCCGGATCTGCTCGCGGATCGCCGCGGTCAGCGTCGCCGCCTTCGCCGGCTTGATCTCAATCAGCTGGATGATGTGGTAGCCGTACTGCGTCTTCACCGGGCCCGACCGCTGACCGGGTTTCAACGCGAACGCCACTTTTTCGAATTCCGGTACGAGCGCGCCGCGGCTTTGGAACCCGAGGTCGCCGCCGGAGTCCTTGCTGCCGGGGTCCTTGGAGTACTGGCGGGCCAGGTCCTCAAACTTGTCGCCGCGGTCGAGCCGGGCCAGGACGAGGCGCGCTTCGGCCGCACTCTCGACCAGGATGTGGCGAACCCGGATCTGCTCCGCCTGATCGAACTCCGCGCGGTGCTCGCGGAAGTACTTCTCGACTGCCGCATTGGACGGGGCGGGGACCGGCAGCTTGCTCACGATGTTCTGGACGGTGATCGTGGTGCGGATGCGGTCGCGGAGCGTCGTCATGGTGAGGCCCCGCTGCGCCAGCGCCGCCTGGAACTCCGCGTCGGTCGGGAAGTTCTTCTTGATCTCGTCGACCTGCTTCTGGATCTGGGCGTCGGTCGCGACGACGTTCTGCCGCCGCGCCTCCTGCAAGATCAGCCGCTGGTCGATGAGCTGGTCGAGCAGGATCTTGGAGATCTCGGCCCGCTGCTTTGCGCCGTCGGCGCCTTCCAGGCTGATGTTGTACTGCTTGGCGACCGCCGCGACCTCGGTATTGAGCTCATCGGCGTAGATCGTCTCCCCGTTGACGATCGCCGCGACGGCCGTGCCGCGCTTCATGCCGAACGTGACTGCCACCGCGGCCGCGGTGCCGACCAAAATGACGGCGACGGTCAACGCAATCAACTTCATCCGTTTGGTCATAGCCTCTCCTGGTTGTAAGTGCTGGGCAACAGTCGTATTATAGCGGACTTCCGACGGCGGCGGGTTCCCGACGCCGCGCCAGCTCGGCGAGGGCCACCAGTGCCTCGCGGATCCATTCCGCGTCATCGGCAAACCGGCGGCGGCCCGGCTCGGACGCCCGCGGGCGGCGCGAGTCGACGGGCTGCAGGTGGAGTACGCCTCCGGTGACCGCGGCATGCCCGCGAAGGCGGGCGATGAGTTGTAGTCGATCATCGTCGGGCAGCTGCAGCGGCTGCGCCGGCTTGATGGCGATCAGACCCTTCTCGCGGGTGATCGAGGCGACGCCGGCCTCCCGCGCGACTGCGCGCAGCCGCACGATCTCTACGAGGTTGGCCGCGGGTTCCGGCAACGCCCCGAACCGGTCGGTCAGCTCCTCGGCGACCGCCTGGGCCTCATCGAGCGTGCGCGCGGCGGCCAGCTTCCGGTATGCCGCCATCCGCTGGCCGTCGTCCTCGATGTATTTCTCGGGTAGGTACGCGTCGATCCCGAGGTCGATCGCCGCGTCGGGCACGTCTTCGATCATCTGCCCGCGCAGTTCGCGCACGGCTTCGTCGAGCAACCGGGTGTACAATTCGAAGCCGACCGCGGCCAGCTGGCCGTGCTGCTCCGGTCCCAGGAGGTTCCCCGCGCCGCGAATTTCCAGATCCCGCATCGCCAGCTTGAACCCCGATCCCAGCTCGACGAACTCCTGCATCGCCTCCAGCCGCTGCTCGGCCTCGTCGGTCAGCTTGGCGCCCCGCGGGTACAGCAGGTAGCAGTAGGCCTGACGGTCGGACCGTCCGACGCGCCCGCGCAGCTGGTAGAGCTGCGAGAGGCCCATCATGTGCGCGTCCTCGATGACGATGGTGTTCACCTGGGGGATGTCCAGCCCGATCTCGACGATGGTCGTGCACACGAGAACCTGGAATCGGCCGCCCAGGAAGTCCATCATCACCTGCTCGAGCTTGGCCTCCGGCATCTGCCCGTGCGCGACGGTGACCTGGGCTTCCGGGACCAGGCTGCGGATTCGCCGGGCCGATCGCTCGATCGTTTCCACTCGGTTGTGGACCACGTAGACCTGTCCGCCGCGCTCCAGCTCGCGCACGATAGCCGACCGCACCAGGTCCTCGTCGTAGGGCCGGATCTCAGTATGGATCGGCAGGCGCGCTTCCGGGGGCGTCTCCATGATGGACATGTCGCGCAGCCCCACCAGCGCCATGTGCAGGGTGCGGGGGATCGGTGTTGCCGTCAGCGTCAGCACGTCGACGGCCGTGCGCAGCTGCTTCAGCCGTTCCTTGTGCGCGACGCCGAAGCGCTGCTCTTCGTCGACGATCACCAGCCCCAGGCGCGCGAAGACGACGTCCTTCTGCAGCAGCCGGTGAGTGCCGATGATGATGTCCACGGTGCCGGCGGTGAGCTCTTCGCGGATGCGCCGCGCATCGGCGGGCGTGCGGAAGCGGCTGAGCATCTCGACTTTGATCGGGTAGGCCGCCAGGCGGCTGAGGAAGACGTTGTAGTGCTGCTGCGCGAGGATCGTCGTCGGGACGAGGACCGCGACCTGCTTGCCGTCCATCACCGCCTTGAACGCGGCGCGCAGCGCGACTTCGGTCTTGCCGTAGCCGACGTCGCCCGCGATCAGGCGGTCCATCGGCTTGCCCGTCTCCATGTCGCGCTTCACGTCCTGGATCGCCAGCCACTGGTCCGGCGTTTCTTCGAACTCGAACGACGCTTCCAGTTCGTGCTGCCACAGCGTGTCGGGGCTGTACGCGTGGCCCGGTGCCGTCTCCCGGGCGGCGTAGAGCTCCAGGAGTTCACGCGCGAGCTGCTGGGTCGCTTCCTTGACGCGTTTCTTCTCGCGCTCCCACTCCGCGCCGCCCAGCCGGTGGATCTTCGGCGCCTGGCCCTCGACGCCGATATACCGGCTGACGAGATTGATCTGGTCGGTGGGCACGTAGAGTTTGTCGCCTTGCGCGTACTCCAGCTCCAGGTAGTCGCGCTCCGCGCCGCCGAGCAGCAGGCGGACGATGCCGCGGTAGATGCCGATGCCGTGATGCAGATGGACGACGAGATCCTTGGGTTCCAGTTCCGTCCACGAGTACAGCCGCGCCCCGTCGCGGAAGCGGAACCGGCGGCGGCGCCGGCGCCAGCCGACGATCTCGCTGTCGCTCACGACCACCAGGCCCGTCGCCGGCCCCGAGCCTGGTCGAGGGGGGTCCAGCTGAAACCCGCTGGACAGCGGGGCGGGGACGGCGGCGACCTCGCCCGCCTCCGGCGGCGGTTCGAGCATGGACGCCAGGGTGACCCGCACGCCGTGGTCTTCGAAGATCTCCATCATCCGCTGGGGCTGGGTCGTCGCCAGGACGATGCGGCGGCCCTGCTCCTGCCATCCTTCCACCGCGCGGGCGAGCAGCTTCATCTGCCCGCCAAATGCCTCGACGCCGCCGAAACGGAGAATGATCTCGCGGCCGGGGTCGTCCGGGCCGTGAAGAGACGAGATGGCGAGCTGCGGGATCGCCGCGGCCTGAGCGGTGAGCGCATTCCAGGAGAGACTCGACTCGTCGTAGACGACGTCGGCCTGCCGCTTCAACTCGTAGGGCTCGTCAAAGACGAGCAGCGACGGCGGGGCCAGGTACTCGACCAGCGCGGCACTCCCCGGCAGCTCGACGGCGGGGAGCAAGACGGCGGATTCGAGCGCGTGCGTGCTGCGCTGGGTGACGGGATCGAATGCGCGGATCGAGTCGATCTCGTCGCCGAACCACTCCACCCGCAGCGGCGCGTCGGCCTGCGGCGGATACACGTCGATCAGCCCGCCGCGAACGGCGAACTCGCCCTTGCGCTCGACCAGGTCGGCGCGCGCGTATCCCTGGGCGGCAAGCCAATCGATCACCTGATCCCGGTCCGCGGCTTGGGTGGTCCGCAGTCCGAACCGAAACGTCTGGAGGGCCTCGGGAGCCGGCACTTTCCGGATGAGAGTCCCCACTGGAGCCAGGATGACCGGATGGGGTCCTTCGGCCAGCCGCAGCAACGCCAGGAGGCGCTCGCCGATGACCTCAGGAGATGGCTGGGCGGAGTCGGCGGGTAGTGTTTCCCAATGGGGCAATGTCAGGAGATGCGGCTCGAGGCCCGGGAGGAATGAGAGCAGATCGTCGTGGAGGCGGTCGGCGTTTTCCCTGGACGTGGTCGCAACCAGGATTGGCCCCTCCGCGGGCAGACGGAGATCCTGGGCCAGGGCGGCGAGCAGATACGCCTTCTCCGCCGCATTCGGACCCATCACCCACGGATGGCGGCCCGACCGGATGGCCGCGAGCGCCTGGGTATAGGGAGACAACTCCCGCAGGAAGGGGAGCAGACCGGTAAGGGCCATGAGACCAACTCACCATTGTACCGAACAGCGAGAGCCAGCAACAGCGAAGGCTTTACCTACCTTGCGGTCCCCATGATCAGGAAGGCGCGTCTGCCTACGCTTTCGCGGCGACCAGCGCGCCGGCCAGCGCAACAATTCCCAGCGAGGCGAACGCCCAGCCCCAGCCGGATGCGGTGGCATCCAGCACAATGCCGAAGAGCGGCGAGGCGACCGCGGTCACCAGGAATCCCAGGGCAGACTGCACCGCCAGCGTCGAGCCCAGGGCGTGCGGTGCGGCCGACTCGGCGACGGCGGTGGAGAGCGTGGACGAGTCCGCGGTCACGAACAGCCCATAGAAGAGGGCGACTCCTACGACCACCGCGGTGCCCAGCGGCAGCGTCCACCCGATCGTGAACGAACAGACGGTCGAGGCGGTCAGGAACGTCACGATGGTCCTCCGCCGCCCCACGTGATCCGACAGCCATCCCCCGGCGGCGTTGCTGAGCGCGCTGGCGAACAGCACCAGCGATCCGAACGCGGCCCCGCGGGCGGCCGCCGCCTCGACCGGCAGGCCCCGGCCGACCCACATCGCGGCAAGAAACGCCGGCATCCACGCCCGCATCCCGAACAACTCCCAGTTGTGCGCGGCGTACGCCGCGATGAAGCGAAGCGCGCGCGCGTTCCGCAGCGCGTCGCCGAGCGCGAGCGTACC
>DASYRL010000070.1:0-2583 GCA_036004445.1 bacterium | reverse complement strand
GTTGACGGACGCGATCGCGCTCACGCATGCGCCGTGGGTCCCGCTCGCAGCGCTGTCGTGAGGAAGCGGGCAGTTCCGCGCCGCGGACGCTACGGCTTTGCCATGCGCGTTCGCGTCGCCCCCCAGGCCCGCCTGGTTCGCAGCCATCGCGCTGGCTGTGCCCAGGGCGAGTGCTGCGATCGCCGCTGGAACGAGATACCGCAACCTGTTCATGAATCCCTCCTGAATCGAGCAGTGACTACCCGTCCTCTCGGTAAGAAGCACTAACGCCGACCCAGGGGCGACTAACCAAACTCCGGGCGTTAAGCGCAAGAAAATTGACGTTTCGTCATTAGACTGTCCAGCGACCAGTATCGCGGAGGCAATATGGCAGCACTACGTCGCAGAAAGATCGTCGCAAAGTTGTTGAACCTGACTCGGGCGGCGCGACGCACGTCATCGCCGTCAACCGGTCCCGGCTGCACGTGCGAGAGCTGCGTGCAGGCCTGGGACCGGCATCACCCGGCAAAGATCTCAGTCCGTTCCGAGATTCGGCGGCTGCGCCCGGGAGTGGACTGAAGCGTCAGCCGATCGAGAGGAGCGCGATTGCGTTGCGTCATTTTGGTGCGGGTCGATCCAACGCCCTTCGCGTTCCTAAATCGGAGGTGGCAAGTTAATGGACCAAGGCACCCTGGTCGCCATCGGAGTCGTCGCCCTGATCGTCGTGGTCCTGCTCCTGCTCATTCGAGCTGCGGGAACCGGCCGCCGCACGCCACGGCTCCGGGCGCTGCCGGCCGAGTCACGCGACCGCTACATCAGCGATTGGGACGACATCGAGTCCAAGTTCGTCGACGCGCCCGAGCAGGCGGTCCGCGAGGCGGAGTCCCTCGTCATGTCGATGCTGCGGGAGCGCGGTCATCCACTGACCGAGCGCGACCTGCCGCAAGAGATGAAGCGGGCGCACAAGCTCGGCTACTCGTCGCGCGACAAGACTGAAGGCATGCGCCAGGCATTGCTTCAATACCGCGGCGTGATGGAACGAATGATGGGCGCGGCGGAAGAGGTGCGCGGCGAGCAGCGCCGGCGGGAGATGGCCTAGCCCTAGAGCGCAGGCGCCGTCACGCGCGGCCACACGTCGTGCACCGCGGAGAGGCGCGACGTGATCTCCGACGCGCCCGCGATGCTGTAGATGTAGGTCACTCCGGTCGGCGTCGGCTGTCCGCCGAAGCACGTCGAGCAGGCGCGCTCGCCGATGTACCAGACGAGGTCGTTGCTCAGGAAGCGCGCCCCCGATCGCCCGACCGCCGTCGACGCGGTCTGGCTGTCTGCCTGCACGCTGTAGAAGCCGACGCCGTGGACGCCGGTCGACGTGCGGAGGCTGTAGGTGATCCACCTGCCGTCAGGTGACTGGTGCGGCCGGATCCAGTGGATCGAGTCCATCGGAGTGACGCCGCCGGATGGATCCCAGCGGAGGACAGGGCCGGTGGCGCCGCGGAAGTAGAGGCGGCTCGGCAACGATGCCCAGACCGCCATCGTCATTCCCGATGTCGAATAGACGAGCGCACCATCGCTGGCGCGACGGACCTGGTCGGGCGCGGTCGCGCCGGTGCCGCCGGTGTGGAAGGTCTGGAAGTACGCGATGTACTGCCCATCCGGAGAGAAGCTCAGGAAACTGTCGTCTTCGTCGGCGCTGACGCCGCGGCCCGGAGCGGCAGGCAGCGTCGTCAGCACTCGGTTGCCGGCTGAGCCCACGAGGTGCCAGGCATTGCTGTCGAGGTAGGTGAGGGATTGGCCGTCTGGGCTGAAGGCATACTGCCCGGAATCGAAACCGCTCGAGTACGTGGCCAGGACGGTCGTCGGGCCGCCGCTGAGGTTGGCCTTGATGATCTGGTTGTCCGCCGTCTCGTACGCGACCGCGGTGCCGCTGACGAATTGCGGTGCGAGCACCGACGAATCGAACGTGCACAGGTTCCGGGCGTGTGCCGGATCCTGGATGTCGCGAACCACGATCGTCGCGTCACCCGCGACTGTGCCGATGACCAGGCTGTCCCCCGCGGGAACCGCCGCCGTGCAGTGGACGAGCGAGGCAGGACCGGCGCCCGGGGAGGTCTCGGCTGAGGGCGCGGGTGACGTCACCGGCGATGCCGGCGAGGGTGTTCGCGCTGCGCCGGAGGAGGGCCCACCGCAGGCGGTGGCGAAGAGCACAACCGCCAGCGCCGCCCCGCGCATGGCAGTGGCGGTCAAGATCAAGCCCTGGACGGCCCGTTCGCGGTGATTCGCGCCAGCGCGATCATCCGCGCCGCCGCGTCGGTGCTCATGCCGTCGCGGCCGGACCGCTCCAGGATCGCGTAGACCGCGTCGCCGATCCCGCGCAGTTTCTCGTCGAGGACTTCACGGGTCCAGTGCTGCTCCTCGAGGCCGCCGCCATGCAGGACGCCGCCAGCGTTGATCACGAAGTCAGGCGCGTAGACGATGCCCCTCTCGCGCAGCCGGTCTGCGTCCTCGGGTGTCTCGAGCTGATTGTTGGCGCCCCCGGCGACCACATGGCAGCGCAAGCCCGGGATGGACCGAGAGTTGAGAATGCCGCCCACCGCGCAGGGGGAG
>DASYRL010000069.1:0-1515 GCA_036004445.1 bacterium | reverse complement strand
TCGCTCACCCGGGTTCACGCCCAGGGTGTCGCACGTGAATGCTGCCGATCCGAGTGGATAGCCGTCCCTCGCGACGACGCGCATCGGCATCCCGTGGAGATGCCAGGGATGCATCATCACGCCCTCGTTCATGAAGCGGATAGCGATCGTCTCTCCCAGCCGGGCCACGATCGGCGCCGTAGCCGGGAACCCGCGGCCGTTGATCGTGAAGCCACCCAGCGCGTCGTTGCTGATCCAGACGATGTCCTGGGTCGCCCCAAACAACCGGTCGTAGCGCCGTCCACGAGCCTTGGGCTCGACGATGAAGGCGCCCAGGAGACCGCGCCCGACCTGGTCGGTCGCGTTGTGGTGCGAGTGGTACATGTGCGACCCGGGCGTCCGGGCGACGAACTCGTAGGTGAACGATTCGCCGGGCTTGATGGGGTCCTGCGTGATATGCGGAACGCCGTCCATCGCATTCGGCACGCGCTGCCCGTGGAAGTGGACGCCTGTCGTCTCGTCGAGATTGTTCTTGAAGACCGCGCGGATCGTGTCCCCCTCTACGACGTTCAGGCGCGGACCGGGCCACGTCGCGTTGTAGCCGAGCGCCGCGATGGGAGCCTTCACGGAGTCGATCCGGTGCTCGATTCTGTCGATGGTCAGCTCGAACACCTTGGTGTCGCCATCCAGCCGCGGCGCCAGGGGCTGATTGCCCGCCGGCAGCGACGCCGCCTCGCCGTCGAGAAAGCGCTTCACGACGGCGGCCGCGTTGGCATCGTGGCCGGCAGCCGGCGGACCGGACGGAGCCGCAGTCTGGTGGTCCATGCTTGGTGACGGCGCGCCGGTTGGCGTCGTGGGCGATGCGGCGGCATTCGGGCCTTGCTGGGTCGGGAACGTCCAGTTCGGCGCCGCCGGGGCGGGCGCGCAGGCTGCCACGCCCACCGCGACGAGACCGCCCCCGGTGACGGCGGCAGCGCGCAGGAAACCGCGGCGAGTCAGCGCAGCGGAAGCCGTGGGCGTGTGCTCGGGCGTGGTCGCCTCGGAGGAACCGGGTGCACGATCTGGCAGCGGAGTGGTCGTGTCCATGCCACCGATCGTCGGTGACGCGGCCGATGCGGGATACGTGCCGAGTGGCCCCTTCGCCCGGGCCACCTGTCGCTCGAACGGCCCGGTCTGGAACTCAGCAGCACACCGAGGCAGGCCACCCCGTATCATCGTTCGACGGCCTGTTCCTGTGCGCTCGGGCAAAGGGAAGGAAAGCGATCCATGACTGAGCCCGCCGCCGGTCGTGCCCTGCGGCTCCTCGTTGTCGACGACCACGAGGTCGTGCGTCAGGGCCTGGTTGCGCTGCTCGACCGACGGGCCGGCTTCGAGG
Organism: bacterium; assembly: GCA_036004445.1. GTDB lineage: Bacteria > Sysuimicrobiota > Sysuimicrobiia > Sysuimicrobiales > Kaftiobacteriaceae > DASXUC01. The sequence goes on along the minus strand of DASYRL010000069.1, from coordinate 161 downwards.
TGGCCGCCGAGGCTGGGACGGTCGCCGAGTCGATCGAAGCGGCGCGTCGCCACCAGCCGGACATCGTCATCATGGACGTGCGCCTGCCCGATGGCTCGGGCATCGAGGCCTGTCGCGAGATCCGATCCGAGCTGCCCGCGACGCGAGTAGTGATGTTGACC
>DASYRL010000068.1:0-77775 GCA_036004445.1 bacterium | reverse complement strand
GGCGCCCCTGGCGGCGCTCGCCCCCAGTGAAACCGTCAGCGGCACGAAGGCGCCGGAGGCGGCGTGCGCGGATGCTCCCCGCGGCAGCGGACAGTAAAGCCTGATCGGCCGGGCATTTTCCGCTTCCGAGATCAGCCCGCTCAGGTCAAGCGCCGCGCGCGATTGCGTCTCTGGCGGCATGGCGAAGAAGATCGAACCGCGCAGCGTCCCCCCGGGGGCGACATCGCCCGCGCGGAGCGCCCGGCCGTCCACGTACCGGTTGAAGTTCAACTGTGAGATCCCCGTGATGGCCAGCAATGGGGGAAACAACGCTCCGGCCACAATGTAGGCACCGAGGTCGCTGTGCGCCCGTTTGACCTGGGCCGCGGTCCACGAAGTCTGGACGCCTTCGGCCGTCGTCAGCATGGCCTTCGAGGGATCCACACGCACCGCCACGGGCCCGGCATTCGAGACCAGCAGATTGATCTCGAGCGCGGCCGCCAGCGTCTGCAAGGTCGCCGTCACCGTGAGTGACCCCGAACGCGCGATGCACGTCGGTCCCGGCTCGGCCTGCGCGTCGGGCACCGGTGCCGCCGTGGTGGTACGTTCAACATCTCCCGCTTCTTGCGCAAACACCGGACATGAGAGCGCAGCTACCAGCAGCAGTGCGCCCACGCCTCGCCGTCCCCGCCGCATTGTGGTTCCTCCACCGGCTTGCTGCCTACCCTCTCCGAGGTCGACGAGGGTTTTCCCTTCCGGAGGCGGTACCTAAGTTTGAGTGGGCTCTCCGTTGAACGAGGACCAACTCGCCGCGCTCTTCCGCGAGACCGCCTGGGCACACCACGCGGAGTTTGGGGACGACGAACCTGCCGACCATGACTGGGCCCCGTGGTACGCTCACTACCTGGCCCCGCGGCTTGAACGGATGCTGGATCGTGCCCTCGATGTGGCGGCGCTTGCACGCGATCTGCACGCCGTCGACGCGAAACAGCGAAATGACGACAGCGGCCTCGAATGGCCCGAGTACTACGCGCGGTGGTTCCTGCACCGGCTGGACTGAGGGTACGCGGCCGGGCTCGGGGGCGGCCCTCGCTACGAGTCGGGCGGCTCGGACTGTTGTTGCAGGCCTCCCGTTCCCTAACGTTCTCGCCTACCATACCTTAACTACGGATCACTACGGCTTCTGCGGCTCTCCGCCACACTTGCTCTCCGGCCCTGTGCTTCACGGCCAGCGATGTGGTCGCCGCCCTCCTATCTCCGCTTCGTGGCCGCCCACTCGCCGTCCGCTCGTCTGCCTTCACGATCCATCTCCTGCCGATGTTCGTCGCTAATTCATGCGACAGAACAAAACCTGCACCGGTGCAGGTTTTGAAGAATGACTCAGATGGGCTACCTGTTCGGTCTTGACAGGTTTCAGGTAGCTCGCAAAGTGATCGCATCTGCGATGCTCAGGAACGCTCATGTTGCGCCGCAGAGCGGCCACGTTGGGTATCCATCAGGTCCTCCGTCGTCGCAGGCCAAACGCACATTCAAGCGCACCCTTGGGCTTCCACGGAGCTCGGAAACTGCCGTGGTAGGATGGGGCATGATTACTCACAGACTCTCCGACATCAAGCCCCTGTCCGACAGAGACCTCCTGGTCCGTGTTGAAGTCCTCGCCCGGCGCGAGCGCGAAGCGACAGCGGCCCTCGTCGCCCACCTGGCTGAACTCGATGCACGCCGCCTCTACCTGGGCGAGGGATGCTCCACGCTGTTCGCGTACTGCATGCGAGTGCTCCACTGCTCGGAGTATTCTGCCTATCGGCGGGCAGAGGCCGCGCGAGTGGCCCGAAGATACCCGGTCATTCTTGAAATGCTCGCCACGGGATCGATTAACCTTACGACAATTCGAGTACTGGCACCGGAACTGACGCCAGCCAATCATCAGAAGCTCCTGGAAGCTGCCAAGCACAAGGGCAGGCACGAGGTCGAGCGGCTCGTCGCCGGGCTGCGGCCGCGCCCCACGGTACCAACAACCATTCGCCAGCTTCCCACCCGCACCGCCAGTCTGGTGTTCCACACGCCACCGAAAGCAGACACTACTGGCGACCAAGTGGCACCGCTGGAGGCGCCGACCCTGGAGATTCGTCCTCCGGCAAGGCCGATAGTGGTGCCCCTAACGCCAGAACGATTCAAGATCCAGTTCACCGCAACTCGGGAAACGCATGAACTGCTCCAGCGGGCTCAAAACCTGCTGCGCCATCAGATTCCCAGTGGAGACGCCGGAGAGGTCATAGCGAAAGCACTGAAGCTGCTCGTCAGAGAGCTTGAGAAGGAGAAGATCGCCGCTACCGACCGCCCTCGTGCGAGCCACGGCGCGGACCCAAGCACTCGATACATTCCCGCAGAGGTCAAGCGACAGGTCTGGAAACGGGACGGCGGTGCCTGCGCATTCGTGGCTCCTAACGGCCGCCGCTGTAATGAGCGAGGTTTCCTGGAGTTCCATCACGTCGATCCCTATGCGGTCGGCGGAAAGGCTACCATCGACAACATCGAGCTCCGGTGTCGGGCGCACAATGGGTATGAGGCCGACCAGTACTTCGGGGCTGCTGGGACTGGTCCGAATTGAACTGGTCGGGCCGGCCGGACTTGAACCGGCGGCCTCCTGAACCCCATTCAGGCGCGCTACCATGCTGCGCTACGGCCCGACAACCTCCATTCTACATTGGCGGTTACCGTTGGTCGATGGGGGCTGTGAAGACCGTCGATTCACCAGGTATTGATCGGGCCAGTCTGCGAACTGCGGCGGGGCGAATGGGGCGGCCTCCGAGCGACGTTGGAGGGCGGCAACGAATTGGCAGGCCGTCAGTTAAGGATCGTCGCACCCAGGAGGCATAGAGCGGGACAGGCCGTAGTGATCCGTCGCATGATTGGCAGCGAGCGCGGAAGGGAGCATAAGGCCTGCAGGTAGTCCCGGCCGCCCGACCGGAGCGAGGGGTCGCCCCCGAGCGTACCGCCGTCTCGGGATCAAAACTTACCCGGTACTCGGAACTGGGGAAGCGGTGCTCCTATGCCGACGCGGGGGCTTGGACTGCGTCAACGGTGGGGCGCAGACGGCTGCGGGCGGCGTCCCATGGTTCGGGGTGGTCGGGAGCCCAGGTGGCGACGCCGACGTCCCAGGTCAGCGTCTTCTCCCCGCCGTTGGATGAAGGACTGTATCGCATCGACGTGCTGATGCGGCGAAGCAGGTCGGCCGCATCGTCTTCCCACGTCTCGGGGAAGACAATCGCGAATTCCTGCTCGTCAACGCGCCCGACGTAGTCCGAGCTCCGAACATTACGGCGGAGCCACCTCGCCATCGTCACCTGCGCCTCCGTCACCGAGCCCCCTCGGTCATGGATCGCCAGGAACGCGACGGAGAACGGCACGCCCGTCCGGGACGCCCGACGCAGCTCCGCCTCATAGATTTCGCGGATGAAGTCAGAGGAGTACGATCCGGTCAGCCCGTCGTGGATGGCGCGGTCCAGCCTCCGCCGGCGCAGGATGTCGCGCACGGCAAACAGCGCGATGGTCAACAGAACCGCCGCGGTCGCCAGTAGGAAGATCGCCCAAAATGGCGTGGGTACGTTCACGTCTCGGGTATGCCCCGAAACCCGTCGCCTCAGTCCTCAATTACTGGGCGGGGGCCGTCCGGCGGCTGCGGCGGCGGGCGTCGATGCGGATCGGGGTCCCCCCGAAGTCGAAGGCCGCCCGCAGTCTCCCTTCCAGATACCGGGTGTATTCGTCGGGGAGCAGTTCCGGATCGTTGACAAAGAGGATGATGGTCGGCGGCTTGGAGCGGGGCTGCGTCGCGTAGTAGATCTTCAGCTGCCGCCCGTGCCGATCGGCGGGCGGATTGTGGACGGATTCCGCCTCCCCAATGACGCGGTTGAGAGGCCCCGTGGCCACCCGACGGTCGTGGCTGGCGGCGGCCATCTGGATACGGTCGAGGAGTTCCGCGATCCCCCACCCTTTCCGGGCCGACGTCACCACGATTGGGGCATAGGACACAAATCTCAGCGCCTCCCGCAGGGGGGCCAGCCGCGTCGGATCGACCTCCGGAGCGTCGGCAATGACATCCCACTTCGCGGCCGCGATGACGCACGCGCGTCCCTTCTCCAGCGCGTAGCGAGCGATTTCCTGATCCTGGTCCGCGGGCGCCTGCGTGGCATCCATGACCAGCACCGCGACGTCGGCGCTGTCGATCGCCGACAGCGATCGGCCTGCGCTGTACCGTTCGAGGGCTTCCCCGATGCGGGCTTTGCGCCGGAGGCCGGCGGTGTCCACGAGGACAAACCGTCGCCCGTCATGGATCAGCACAGTGTCGACGGCGTCGCGCGTCGTGCCCGGGACCTCATCGACGACGACCCGTTCTTCCCCCAGGATGGCGTTGAGCAGCGACGATTTCCCGACGTTGGGCCGGCCGACGATCGCCGCGCGCACGGCGGGGATCTCGGGCACCTCGGTCTCTTCCTCGGGCAAGGCGCCGACGATCTGGTCGAGGAGATCGTTGGTCCCCAACCCGTGGATCGCGGAGAGCTCGATCGGATCGCCCAGCCCCAGCGCGTAGAATTCGTAGACCCCGGAGTGCGAGGGATGATCGACCTTGTTGGCGACCAGGAGCAGCGGCCGCCGGCTCTTGCGCAGATAGTTGGCGATTTCCTGATCTTCCGGCGTCAGGCCGTCGCGGGCGTCCACGACGAAGAGAATCACATCCGCATCTTCGACGGCACGGGTGGCCTGCTCGCGAACGAGGGTGAGGATGCGATGCTCCGACGCGGAAACGTACCCGCCGGTGTCGATGAGGGTGAACTCGCGCTCCCGCCAGCTCACCGTGCCGTACAGACGGTCACGGGTCACACCGGGCCGATCTTCGACGATGGACGTGCGGCGGCCGACGAGGCGGTTAAAGAGGGCCGATTTGCCGACGTTGGGACGGCCCACGATCGCGACGACGGGCCGCGGCATGAACGGTCAACTCCCAACTTTCAACTGATCTCTCTCACCGATTTCCTGCAGCCGGTCGACCACCTCCGCGATGATCCATTCTGGCGTGCTGGCGCCGGACATGACGCCGACTTTCCGGACACCGGCGAACCACCCCGGATCGATCTCAGCGGGGACTTCGATGTGGTAGGTCGGCAGGCCGTGCTCCCGGCCGATCTCCCACAGCCGCGTGGTGTTGGCGCTGTGATGGCCTCCAATGACGACGAGGGCGTCCACCTCGCTGACCAGCTGTTGAGCTTCCTCCTGCCGCACGGTGATCGCCGGGCACAGCGTGTTGACGACCTTGAGCTCCTTGGTGCGCAGGGCCAGGTCGGCGACGATCTGACTGAAGTTCTCCATGGACTGCGTGGTTTGCGACAGGATGCCGATCTTGCCGCGCAGCTTGACCGCGCGCGCCTCGTCCCGGTCGTGCACGATCGTGACCTTGTCGCCCAGCACTTCCTTCAGCGTCACCATCTCGGGATGTCCGTGATCCCCGACCACGATCAGCTGGTAGCCTTCTTCAACCAGCTTGAACGCCAGTGAGTGGGCGCGGATGACGACCGGACAGGTGGCATCGATCACCCGCATCCCTTTGTCCCGCGCGGCGTCCAGCACGGCGTGTTCCACCCCGTACGCCGACACGACAAACGCCTCTCCGGCGAGATCGTTCACCTCACCCGCCACCTGCACGCCGGCCTGCTCGAGCCGGTCGACGACCTGCGGGTTGTGGATGAGCGGACCCCACGTGAAGACCGCGCCGCCCGCGCCTTCCGCGGTGCTGCGCGCCATCTCCACGGCGCGCTTCACCCCACCGCAGAACCCCATGTGCCGTGCGACAATGATCTCCACGGTCTCAGGATACCTCAGTCTTCACGGTCTTCACAGTCTAAGCCAGGTGTTGTTTGGACCGTGGAGACCGTGAGGACCGTGTAGACAGGTGTGTTCCGGTCAAGGAGCGTATAGGGGGAGACGTGCCAGCCGGAACCACACGACTCTTCGCCATCATCAACCCCATCTCGCGCCAGGGCCGCGCGCGCGCGGTGTGGCCGGCGGTCCGGCGCACCCTGGAAGACGGCGGTCTCGACGTGACCGAGGCGGTGTCCGAGCGGCGGATGCACGCCTGGGAGCTCGCCGAGCGGGCGGCCGCGGAAGGGTACGACATCGTCGTCGCGGTGGGCGGCGACGGCACGAACCACGAAGTCGTCAACGGTCTGCTCACCGCGCGGCCGCAGCATCCACCCGCCCTTGGGCTGATCCCCGCCGGCACCGCCAATGATCTGGCCCGATGTCTGCGAATCCCGTTTGACCCCCAGGCCGCCGCCCGGGTGCTGCTCGCCGGTGCCCGCCGCCGCATCGACGTCGGGCAAGTCAACAGCCGGTACTATGCGACCATTTCCGGCGTGGGCTTCGATGCGGAAGTCGCGCAGCTCGTCAACCACTGGCCGCGCTATGTGGGAGGCACCATCCTCTACGTCGCGGGGATCGTAAAGATGCTGGCGACGTTCAGCCCCGTCGAATCACAAATTACCATCGACGGACAGTCGCAGACCGCCAAGATGTTCCTCCTCGCCGCGGCCAATACCAACTGGTACGCCGGCGGCATGTACATGGCGCCCCACGCGCGCATTGACGACGGCCTGCTGGCTGTGGTCTGGGCGGGGGACCTCGGGAAGGCCGAAACGCTGGCCGTGCTGCCCCGACTCTTCTCCGGCACGCATCTGAGACATCCGAAGGTCTTCCACACGACCGCCCGCGAGGTCCGGGTCGACAGTACAACACCGCTGGCGATTCATGCCGATGGGGAAAGCGTCGGCACGGTGCCCGCTCACTTCAGGATCATCCCCCAGGCGCTCGAGGTGGTCGCGCCTCGCCAGAGTGAATGGTGAATGGTGAATGGTGAACCGTGCAAGCAGAGTCGCCTCGCAAGCCTCCAGATTCACGATTCACGATTCACAGATTCACGAATTGGCAGCTGGTCCTCCGGTAATAGCTTCGCGATCTCTGCCATGATCCGGCGGCCCCACGTTTCCAGCACCTGGTGATCCAACCGCCCCTCGATCCGCGGCACCGGCAACATCGGGCCAATCCGGACGACGACCTGGGCAAAATGCGGCCAGCGCGCGGTCCGGGGGAGTATCTTGTGGCTGCCGACGACCGCCACCGGGAGCACCGGCGCCCCTGTGCGCAGCGCGATCATTGCGGCGCCGGGCTCCGGATCGCGCAGGCGCCCGTCTTCGCTGCGCGTGCCTTCGGGAAACATCACCAGGATCCCGCCCTGCTCGAGGGTGTGTATCGAGCGGCGGATCGCGCGCCGGTCGGCGGTCCCCCGCTTCACCGGGAACACGCCGATCGACCGCAGCCAGGCGCCGAGCACGGGGATTGAGAACAGCTCCTCCTTCGCCATGTACCCGGCGCGCCGGCGCAGCACGGACCCCACCAGCGGCGGATCGATCGCGCTCGCATGGTTGCCGGCGACGATCAACGCGCCGGTCTTCGGCACGTGCTCGAGACCTTCCACCTTCATGCGGAAGGCCACGCGGCCCACGACGTACACGAAGTTCTTCCAGAAATGGTACCAGGCTTCTCCGACGACCGCGCGGAGGCCGCCACGGGACGCCGACTGGCGCCGCGCCACCAGCACCATGACCGCGGCGACGGTCTCCTCGACCGAGCGATCCGTGCTGTCGATAATGACCGCGTCGGGGGCCGCGCGCAGCGGGGAGTGGGTGCGGGTTGCATCCCGCCGGTCGCGCTCCTCTTCGGTGTGCCGCACGCCGGCAAGATCGACCGACGCGCCGCGGCCGCGCAGTTCCTCGTACCGGCGGCGCGCCCGCTCATCGAGACTCGCGTCCAGAAAGACCTTCACCTCGGCATCGGGAAATACGACCGTGCCGATGTCGCGGCCTTCCATCACGACCGCCCCGCCGGCGCCCAATCGCCGCTGGACCGCCACCATCGCCCGGCGGACTCCCGAATACATACTGACAATTGACGCGCCGTCGCTGACGTCGGGGGTGCGGATGGCCTCGGTGACGTCGACGCCATCGGCCATGACGCGCTGGTCGTCTTCTGGACCGGACCGGAACTCGATGGTCAGCGATTCGGCGATCCTCACCACCGCCGGCTCATCGCGCAGATCCACCCTCTGCCGGGCGGCGGCCAGGGCGACCGATCGGTACATGGCCCCCGTGTCAACGTAGCGATACCCGAGACGCTGGGCCAACAGCCGCGCCACGGTACTTTTGCCAGCTCCCACCGGACCATCGATGGCGACGACCGGCGCACGCTTCCCGGAAATGTTCATGCCCGCCCCACTCTTTCCCCGCACGCCCGACGGAACCTCCGCGGCGTTCTCCTTGCCGACAAAGGGAGCGGAGGGAACAGAGAGAAACGCGAAGGCGGGATGAAGATCTCGCTGGAGGACTTCGAGCGGGTCGACATGCGGGTCGGCGTGATCGCCGCCGTCGAGGATTTTCCCAAGGCGCGGAAGCCGTCGTACCGGTTGACGATCGACTTCGGCCCTTTCGGAACCCGGAGGTCGTCGGCGGCCATCCGGCCGTTCTACGCGAAGGACGAGCTCATCGGGCGGCAGGTCGTGTGCGTGATGAACTTCCCGCCGCGGCAGATCGCCGACTTTCACTCCGAAGTACTGACCCTCGGCGTGATGGAACACGGCGGCCGGATCGTCCTCCTCAAACCCGACAAAGAAGCCGAACTAGGCGGCCGCATCGGCTGACAACAGCTGGCTGCCTCCGACTGGTGGAGGGCCAGTCTCCTCATTCGTGCCAGTTGACTGGGGCGGGTTAGTCCGAGCCGCCCGACCCGCAGCGCGGTAGCCGCCCCCTCGCATCCAGCCGCCAGGGACACCACTATCGACAACGGATCTTAAGGCTGCGGCCGCCGGGGCGGCGGGCGACGATGCGGGCCAGTTCCCACTTGGCGTCGCCAAACGTCCCCTCTTCTAACTCCAGGACCTCCCATTTCGCAAACCACCGGCGCAGCTCTCCCGGGCGCAGGCGATAGCGCGAGCGCGGCGGGGGACCGTCGCGGTGAAGGTGGGTCTCTACGACCATCACGCCGCCCGGCTTCACGGACGCCATCAACCGGGGAAACAGCGTCCGGTTCAGATAGAAGGCGACGACCACCACGGCATACCGCTCGGCTGCGGGACGCCACGCGTCCAGGTCGGCTTCGATCCAGCGGACCCGGAGCCGGCGGCGTGCGGCCCGCGTCTTCGCGACCTGCAGACCGACCGGAGAGATATCGACGGCGTCCACCCGATGTCCCGCCTGTGCGAGCAGCATGGCGTTGCGTCCCAACCCAGTCGCCACGTCGAGGGCGCGGCCGCGCGGCAGATACGGCAGCCAGCGCCGGAGGAACTGCGAGGGAGGCCCATCGTGAGGGCGCTCGCCGCTCCCGTATCGAAGATCCCACTTCTCGCGATCCTGCCGCATCAGTGTGGACGCCTCAACAGCAGGATCAGCAATCCGCCCAGGACGAGCAGGGCGCCCACCCAGTTGTCTCCCCACAGGGCGGTGATCATCGGTGAGTTGCGGAGCAGCACGTATCCGCCGCCCACGATCAGCAGTCCGCCAAGCAATCTGGTCCGGCGTTGATGCTCCTCTTCGTCATCGTCAGGTGGCGGAGCCGGACCGGTCTCTGCCGCCATCTCAGGGGCGTGGCCCTCCGGGATGATCAGGGCCAGCACCACGTAGATCAGCACGCCGAATCCCTGCCACAAGGCGAGGAGCACGAACGCGATCCGGACCGCCGTCGCGTCCACCCCGAAGTACTCGGCCAGCCCGCCGCAGACGCCGGCGATCCAGCGATCGCTACGCGAGCGGTACAATCGCGTCATCGAGTCCCCGCGAACCCGTATTCCAGCAGCCGGCCTGCGTCGGTGAACATCCGCGGCGCGTTGAGCAGCACGACGATGAGCCGGCGCCCCCCGCGGGTGGCCGATCCGACGACGCAGCGGCCGGATTCCGCGATCCAGCCGGTCTTGACGCCGTCGGCGCCGCGGACCTGCCACAGCAGTCGGTTTGTATTGATGAGCATCCGGGGCGCCGCGCCCGGCCGGGTGAGCTGCCACGTCCGCAGAGCGACGATCCGCGCGACCGTCGGGTGGGCGAGGGCCGCGCGGGCGATGCGTGCGAGATCGTACGCCGAGCTGAGATGGTCGGGATGATACCGCCCATTGGGCGTCACGAAGTGGGTGTCCCGGGCACCGAGGACGCGGGCGCGTTCGTTCATCCGCGCGACGAACGCCTCGACCGATCCCGAAACGGCCTCCGCCAGGGCCACCGCGGCGTCGTTCGCCGAGTGCATCAGCATCGCGTGCAGCAGGTCGTCGACCTTCCAGCGGTCGCCGGCTTCTAACCCGATGGCCGCGCCGCTTCGCTCGACGGCCGCCCGAGCGCTGATCCGCACCAGGGCGTCCAGCGGCAGCGCCTCCACGGCCAGAATCGCCGTCATCATCTTGGTCGTCGAAGCCGGCGGCAGCCGGCGGTGGGCGTTGTGAGCGTAGAGGATCCTACCGGTACTGGCGTCGGCGAGCACCACCGCGGCGGCGTCGACGGCCGGAGGCTCTGAGCTCAGTCGAGAAACCGGAGGAACCGGTGCGGCTCCCATCGACAGCACGGCGACGAGTGCGGCAATCGCACCGGGCCAACGACGATCAGGACTGCGGGAGCGGTTCGGACGCCAGCGCCTGACGCGGATCATGCCCCTCCAGCGGCGGAAGGTCGTTGAGATCCCGCAACCCAAAATGACGCAGGAACGCTTCGGTCGTTCCGTAGAGGATAGGTCGTCCCAGCGTCGGCCGGCGGCCGACTTCCCGGATCAGCTCGAGCTCGCCCAGCCGTTCGAGGACGTGCTCGCAGCGCACGCCGCGGACGGCCTCGATCTCGGCCCGCGTCACCGGCTGCCGGTAGGCGACGATCGCCAGCGTCTCCAGCGAGGCCCGCGACAGCGGCTCTCGCCGCTCCAGACCCAGGAACCGCTGGACATAGGTGGCAAACTCCGGCCGCGTCGCCAGCTGGTAGCCGCCGGCGACGTGCTGGATCTGCAGGCCCCTGCCCTCGTAGATCCGGGTCAGGTCGGCGATGACCTCACGCACGACGTCATCGCCGGCCCCGAGCACCTCGCGGAGTTGGTCGATGCGCACCGGCCCGCCGCCGACCAGCAGCAGGCACTCCACGGCGCGCATCAAGTGATCACGATCCGGCTCCGAGACCGTCACGATTCGGCTCGTGCCACGCGGATGGCGGCAAACGGTCCGCTCTGCTGCACCCGCACCCGCCGGTCCTTGATGAGTTCCAGCAGCGCCAGGAACGTCACGATGATCTGCAGTTTCGTGGCGCGCTCGCCGAACAGCGCCGGAAACAGCACGCCGTCTGGGTGCGCGTCGAGGAGAGCGACCAGCATCTCGATCTGCTGCGCAACTTTGATCTCTTCGCCGCGGACCTCCCCGACCTCATCCTTCGCTCGAGCCAGGACCGCCTGGAACGCCTGGAAGAGATCCTGGACCGAGACGCCCTCCAGGATGACCTCACCGGCATCCTCGTCGAGTGGGCGGGCGAAGACCTGCCGCTGGTACTCTTCCAGCGCGCGCAGCGCCGTCGCCACCTCCTTGAACGCGCGGTACTCTCCCAGCTGGGCCTCCAGCTGCTCGGCGAGATCACCAGCCGGCTCGTCTGCGACCAGCGCCTCACTCTCGACGGGCTTGGGCACCAGCAGCCGGGACTTCATCTCCACCAGCGCCGCGAGGGTCCACAGCACTTCGGTCGCCTCTTCCAGATCGAACGACGCCGACGAGGCCGCGGTCATGTAATCTTCGGCGATCTGTCCGAGCGGGACGTCGCGCAGATCGATCTGTCCCTGCTGCGCGAGCGACAGGAGCAGGTCGAGCGGCCCTTCAAACCCGGGGACGTTTACCGTTACCACGTGATCCATCCTCAGAAGAAGAACCCGAGGTCCAGCGCGCCGGTCGCCACATTGATCAACCAGACCATCGGAGGCACGATGATCGCCGACAGCGTTCGGGTGAAGATCAGGGCGAGCAGAATCAGAAACCCGAACGGTTCCACGCGCGCGTAGGCGATCGCCAGCTGCGGCGGCAGCAGCCCGACGACGACCTTCGACCCATCCAGCGGGGGGATGGGGATCAGATTGAACACGGCGAGCATGGCGTTGATCTGAATGACCATCCCCAGCAGGTTGCGCACCACGCCGGGTTCGACGAGGTCGAGCTTGAACGGCAGCCCGAGCAGGAAGACCAGCGTCACGTTGGCCAGCGGTCCTGCCACCGCGACCAGGATCGAGTCTCGCCGCCAGTCCGTGAAGTAGGCGGGGTTGATCTGCACTGGCTTCGCCCATCCGAATCCGGCGAGGAGGATCATGATGGACCCAATCGGGTCCAAATGCGCCAGCGGATTGAGCGTGAGCCGGCCCATCGCCCGCGGCGTCGGATCGCCCAGCCGGTCGGCGACGTAGGCATGGGCGAACTCATGGACGGTCGCCGCCACGACCAGCGCAACGGCGAGGTACGGCAGAATCGCGGGGTTAAGCCCCAGCATCCAGTGCGACGTCCTTGCGGACGAGATCCTCGTACGTCTCGCGCGCGACAACGACCCGGGCCCGGCCGCCGCCGGCCAGCACGACCGCCGGACGCGGGAACCGGTTGTAGTTGCTGCCCATCGAGTAGGTATAGGCTCCGGTGGCAAACACCGCGAGCGTGTCGCCCGCGGCGACGGGGGGGATGGCCGCGTCCCAGATCAAGACGTCGCCGGACTCGCAGCACTGACCCGCCAGCGCGACGGTCTGCGACGGAGGATCGGCCGGGCGATCGGCCCGCACGGCTTCGTACCGCGCGCCGTAGAGTGCCGGCCGAGGATTCTCATACATCCCGCCGTCGACGGCGACGTAGGTCCGGATCCCGGGAATCGCCTTGATCGCACCGACCGTGTACAGCGTCACGCCGGCGTCTCCGACGATCGAGCGCCCGGGTTCGATGAAGAGCCGGGGGGGACTGAGATGATGCTCCGCCGCCGCAGCCTTGACCGTCCCCGCCACGGCCGCGACAAAGTCACTGATCGTCGGGGGCTCGTCGGCGGCCAGGTACCGGATGCCTAACCCGCCGCCGCAGTTGATCTCTTCAATCGTCACGTCCAAGTCATCGCGCACGCGCGCGGCGAACTCCACCAGCGCGGCGGCCGCCCGCGCGAACGGCTCGAGGTCAAACGCCTGCGAGCCGATGTGCGCGTGGATGCCGCGCAGCCGCACGCGGGACATCCGGCTCGCGCGCGCGACGGCCTGATGCGCGGACCCGTCCACCATCCCGAAGCCGAATTTGGAATCCACGCCGCCGGTGCGGATCGCTTTGTGCGTGTGCGGCTCGATGCCTGGGGTCAGGCGCAGCTGGATCTGGGCGTCGGCGCCCAACCGCTGCGTGATGGCGTCGAGCACGTCAAGCTCGTACTCGTTGTCGACGATGATGCGCCCAATCCCGAGGCGCACCGCGTCCTCCAGCTCGGCCGGCGTTTTGTTGTTGCCGTGGAAGTAAAGCGCCGACGGCGCCAGCCCGGCGCGCAGCGCGGTGTGGATCTCGCCGCCGGAGGCGACGTCGACCCCGAACCCCTCCTGTGCGGCAAGCTGGCAGGTGGCGACGACGCATAGCGCCTTCGATGCGTACAGCGGCTGGGCGTTCGCGCCGTAGACCGCATCCAGCGCGCTGCGGTACGCCCGGCAGTTGTTCCGGAACCTGGCTTCGTCGATGACGTGGAGGGGAGTCCCGAACTCGTGCGCCAGCGCAACGGCGTCGCACCCGCCGACGGCCAGGTGGCCGCCGGACGTCATGCCGTACCCGTGCCGTGCGGCGAGGTTCGCGGTCATCGCTGGTACTCTATCAAGGTCGCCGGTGTGGTTCAAGTGCGATACACTAAAGCCGAGATGATGAAAACTGGCCGTGATGTTGTCATCCTCAGCGCGGCGCGGACCCCCATCGGCAGGTTTCTCGGTGGGCTCGCGTCGATCCCCGCTCCGCAGCTTGGCAGCATCGCCATCGCCGAAGCCGTGCGCCGGGCCGGCATCGACAAGGATGCCGTCTCCGAGGTCATCATGGGCAACGTGCTGAGCGCGGGGCTGGGCCAGGCGCCCGCGCGCCAGGCGGCGATCCGGGCGGGACTGCCGCACTCCGTGCCCGCGACCACCGTCAACAAGATGTGCGGATCCGGCCTCAAGGCTGCGATGCTGGCCACGCAGGCCATCGCCCTGGGCGACGCGGACATCGTCGTCGCGGGAGGATTCGAGGGCATGAGCGGCGCGCCGTACCTACTGACGAAGGCGCGCACGGGCTACCGGCTGGGCAACGACCGGCTCATTGACAGCGTGCTGCATGACGGCCTGACGGACGCTTACCACCAGATCCACATGGGCAACTGCGCCGAAATCCTCGCACGGGAGTATCGCATCTCCAGAATCGAGCAGGATGACTTTGCCCGAGCGAGTTACTCGCGTGCCCTCGCGGCCATGGATGACGGCCGGTTCGGAGAGGAGATCGTCCCCGTCGAAGTCCCCCAGCCCAAAGGCGAGCCGGTCGTGATCGCCGAAGACGAGGAGCCGCGGCGGGTGGACTTCGAGAAGCTCGGGAAGCTGCGGCCGGCATTCGAGGAAAACGGCACCGTCACCGTAGCCAACTCGAGCAGCAACAGCGACGGGGCCGCCGCCGTCGTCCTGGCCGCCGCGGATGTCGCGGCATCCCTGGGCCTGCGTCCGCTGGCGCGCGTGGTCGGCTACGCGGGTGCAGCGATGGCGCCGGAGTGGTTCACGATCGCGCCCGCGCACGCGACCCGGGCGCTGCTGGAGAAGATCGGCTGGACCAAGGACGACGTCGATCTCTACGAGATCAACGAAGCCTTCGCCGCGGTCGTCATCGGCGTGTCGCGGGACCTGGGCATCAGCGCCGACCGCGTCAACGTGCACGGCGGCGCCGTGGCGATGGGGCATCCCGTCGGCGCCAGCGGCGCCCGCATTCTGACCACCCTGCTCTATGCCATGCCGCGATACGAAGCCCGGCGGGGCATCGCGGCGATCTGCCTGGCCGGCGGTGAGGCCGTCGCCATGGCTGTCGAACGACTCTAACACACAACTTCGTCCACCCAGTCTTCCCAGTCTTCCCAGTCCCTACCATGCGTGGGAGGTCGTAGACTGGGTAGACTGGGTAGACAGGGTAGACGCAGTTGACTCCATCCGCCGCGTTCGTCCTCATCGTCTTGGCTGTGGCCACGATTGCGTTCTTAGGTGGCCGCTGGCGTCCGGATTTTGTCGGCGTCGCAGTGCTGGTGGCGCTGCTGCTGTCGGGAATCCTCTCCCCGGACCAAGGCTTCGCGGGATTCGGATCGCCGGCGCTGCTGGCCGTGGCCTCGATTTTCGTGGTGGGCGCCGCGCTTGAGCGCGTCGGACTGGCGGGGTGGGCCGGCCGGAAGATCCTGCGGATGTCCGGCCGCAGCGAAGTCCGGCTGGTCCTGACGTTCGGGATCGTCGCGGGACTGCTGGCCGGCGTCATGAACAGTCTCGGCGCGATCGCCGTGCTCTTTCCCGCCGCGATGGCCACCGCGCGCGAGGCGAGAATCAGCCCGTCAAAACTGCTGCTGCCGATGGCCTTGGGGACGCGGCTGGGTGGCGTCCTCACTCTCATCGCCGGTCCGAGCAACCTCATCGCGAGCCAGA
This sequence comes from bacterium, assembly GCA_036004445.1. GTDB lineage: Bacteria > Sysuimicrobiota > Sysuimicrobiia > Sysuimicrobiales > Kaftiobacteriaceae > DASXUC01. The sequence continues at coordinate 62,061 of DASYRL010000068.1, read as the reverse complement.
CCCTCACCGATGGCGGCGCCGATCCCTTCAGTCTGTTCTCGTTCTTCCCCATGGGTGCCGCCTTCTTGCTCGCCGGCATGGGGTACATCGCGGTGTTCGGCCGGCGCCGGCTTCCCAACGTCGCCGCGATCGAGATCCCGCAGCCCGGCCGGCTGATGGAGCTGTACCGGCTGCGGGAGCGGCTGTTTGAGGTACGCATCCCCACCGATTCTCCGCTGGTCGGCCGGTCGATTGAAGAGAGTGAACTGGGAAAAACGCTGGGCATCACGGTCGTCGGCGTGAGCCGCGGCGTCCGCGCCATCACCGGACCGGCTCCCTCGGAGCGATTGCAAAGCGGCGACCGGCTGCTCGTCCAAGGACGCCTGGAGGAGCTCTCGCAGGCGGGCGCCCTCGAACCGCTTGGGCTCCACGGCGCCAGTACGGCGGAAGCCTACGTCATCGAATCCGGCGACGTCCGCGTGGCGGAAGTGATCTTACCTCCGCGGACGTCGCTGCTCGGCAAGACCCTGAAAGCCTTGAACTTCCGAGAGGCGTACGGGCTGACGGTCCTGGCGATCTGGCGGGAGGGACAGCCCAAGCGGACGGTCCTGGCCGAGGTGCCGCTGCAGGTGGGGGATGCGCTGCTGGTGCAGGGACACCGGGAGCGCATCAGGATGCTCAAGCGCGATCCGGACTTCCTGGTCATCGAGACCGGCGAGGTCGACCCGCCGCGCACAGGCAAAGTACCGTGGGCCATCGCGGCGGTCGTGGCGATGGTCGTTCTGTCGGTCAGCGGGCTCGCCTCGATCGCGGTGGCCACGCTGTTTGCGGCCGTGGTCGTCGTCGCGTCGGGGTGCGTCTCGGCCGAAGAAGTCTACCAGGCGATCGATCTCCGGACCCTGGTGTTCATCGGTGCCCTGCTCCCCCTCGGCACCGCCGTTGCCAGCACGGGTGCCGCGTCGGCGGTGGTAAGCGGCGCCCTCGGTCTCTTCGGCCAGGCGGCGTGGCCGGCGATGGTGGGGCTGCTCGTGGCAGCAACCGTTCTGAATCAACTGATGCCCAGCGTGGCCGCGACGGTCGTGCTGGCGCCCATCGCGTTCAACGTGGCCACCGCCACCGGGGCCAGCGTCTATCCGTTGATGCTCGCGGTGGTGGCGGGCACGGCCACGACGTTTACGCCCATCGGGAGTCCGGTGAACCTGCTGGTGATGCGGCCGGGCGGCTACACACTGAAAGACTACTTCCGGATCGGCGTGCCCCTAGCCCTCATCCTGATTGTTCTCGGCGCTTTTATCATCCCGGTACTCTTTCCGCTTCGGCCGTGACGCTCATGTTTCGTGAATAGTGAATCGTGAATGGTGAATCGGACTCGGAACTGCGGGACCGGCGCCGTCGATTCACGATTCACGATTCACTCGCCTGGCCGTCGTGAGAAACGCGGTGTGCGCGACCATGCGGTGCGCCGGACGGACGCTGGCGCCCTCGATATTCCACGGGCGGAGCAGCGTTTCGGTCGTCTCGATCATCGCGAACGCCCCGGAGCGCCGGATCGTCTCGACGACCTGCGCCACCTGCGGGACGGTCGGTAGATACGTCAGGAGAATGCCGCCCGGCCGCAGCGCGGCGGCGGACTCGTCCACGGCCCGCCACGGCTCTGGGACGTCGAGCAGGATCCGGTCCAGCGGCCGATCCGGAATGCCCGCATACACGTCCTGGTCGCGCATCACGAGCTGGTCGACCGGTCCGAGATAGCGGGCGACATTGGCCGACGCGACCCGCGCGAACTCCGGGCGGATCTCGTAACTGTAGACGCGGCCGGCCATCCCCACCGCCCGCAGGAGCGTCATCGTTAGCGCCCCCGATCCCGTGCCCGCCTCCAAGACGTGCGCCCCTGGAAAGATATCGGCCGCGAGCAGGATGACGCTGAGGTCCTTTGGATAGATGACCTGCGCGCCCCGAGGCATCTCCAGAATGTACTCGGCGAGGGTGGGACGGAGCAGCAGGACTTGCTCTCCGAGCGACGTGGCCACGACGCGGCCTTCCTCGGTACCGAGGAGCGCGTCGTGGACGAGCTTGCCGCCGCGCAGGTCCGACGTCGCGCCGGATCGCAGGGTGATCAGGTAGCGGCGATCCTTGCGATCGACTAATAAGACGGGTTCTCCCTCTTGAAGAGGACCCGTTCGCATCTGTGGTGACTAGTGACTCGTGACTCGTGACTCGCAAATCAGTCCGCCCGTGGGGGTAGTCACGAAGTCACCAGTCACGAGTCACTAAGCCGCGACGCCGCGCGGGCGGACGTGCTCGCGCACCCACCCGACGATCGTTTCCAGCGACGCTCCGGGCGTAAAGATCTCGCTGATCCCGCTGGCCTTCAGCGCGGCGATGTCTTCCTCGGGAATGATGCCGCCGCCGAACACGACGATATCGTCTGCCCCGCGCTCGCGGAGCAGCTCCATCACGCGCGGAAAGAGCGTCATGTGCGCTCCGGAGAGAATCGACAGCCCGATCGCGTCGGCGTCTTCCTGGATGGCGGCGTTGACGATCATTTCGGGGGTTTGATGCAGCCCGGTGTAGATGACCTCGAACCCGGCGTCGCGAAGGGCGCGCGCGACGACCTTCGCGCCGCGGTCGTGGCCGTCGAGGCCCGGCTTGGCGACCACAATGCGAATGCGCGGAGAACTCATACGCCAACTATACTACGGGATCCGGTCGTTAGATGATCGCCGGCTCGCGGTACTCGCCATAGACGGCGCGAAAGACGTCGCAGATCTCACCGAGCGTCGCGTGCGCCCGCACGCACTCGACGATGCGGTCCATGGTGTTCTCGTCCCCCTCGGTGGCCGACCGCAGCGCGGCGAGCGTCTGCGCAACCGCCCGAGCGTCGCGCTTGGCGCGGACGTCGCGGAGGCGCTCGATCTGCCGGCGCTCGACCTGGGGATCGATGCGCAGGATGGGGATCGGCCGTTCCTCCGGGGTCACGAACTCGTTCACGCCGACGACAACCTTTTCGCGGCGCTCCAGCTGCTGCTGGTAGGCGTAGCTGGCTTCGGCAATCTCGCGCTGCGGATATCCCAGTTCGATCGCCCGGACCATCCCGCCCAGGTCGTCGATACGCGCAATGTACCCGGCCGCGGCGGCCTCCATCGTGTTGGTCAGCGATTCGACGAAGTACGACCCCCCAAGGGGATCGGCCGTCTCGGTCACGCCGGTCTCATAGGCGATGATCTGCTGCGTGCGCAGTGCCAGCCGCGCCGCGTCTTCGGTCGGCAGCGCGTAGGTCTCGTCCATCGAGTTCGTATGCAGCGACTGGGTCCCCCCCAGCACGGCCGCCAGCGCCTGCAGCGCGGTCCGCACGACGTTGTTCATCGGCTGCTGGGCGGTCAGCGACACGCCCGCCGTCTGGGTATGGAACCGGAGCCGCCACGACCGGGGATCCTTCGCGCCGAACCGGTCCCGCATGATCCGCGCCCACAGCCGGCGCGCGGCACGGAACTTCGCGATCTCCTCGAAGAAGTCCACGTGGCAGTCGAAGAAGAACGACAGCCGCGGCGCAAACGCGTCCACGTCCAGCCCGGCGTCAATGCCGGCCTGCACGTAGGCGATCCCGTCGGCCAGCGTAAAGGCGAGCTCCTGCGGAGCGGTAGCGCCGGCCTCGCGGATGTGGTAGCCGCTGATGCTGATGACGTTCCAGCGCGGCACCTCGCGGGTGCCGAAGACCAGCATGTCCTGGATCAACCGCATGCTCGGGCGCGGCGGCACGATCCATTCCTTCTGCGCGATGAACTCCTTGAGCATGTCGGTCTGCGTCGTGCCCCCCAGCGCCGGGCGGGGGAATCCGGCCTCCTCGGCCGCCACGACGTACATGGCCAGGAGGATGTTGGCCGGCGCGTTGATTGTCATTGACGTCGTGATCCGGTCCAGCGGCAGCCCGCGCAGCAGCACCGCCATGTCGGCGAGGCTGCTCACCGCCACGCCTTCCCGCCCGACCTCGCCCAGCGCGCGTGGATGGTCGGCGTCATATCCCATCAGCGTGGGCATGTCGAAGGCGACGGAGAGTCCGGTCTGGCCGTGCTCGAGCAGATAGTGGAACCGCCGGTTGGTGTCCTCCGGCGATCCGAATCCGGCGAACTGCCGCATCGTCCACAGCCGGCCGCGGTACATCGTCCCGTGAATGCCGCGCGTGTAGGGGTAGTCCCCCGGGCCGCCGAGGTCGGTCCGGGCGTCAGTGCCGGCCAGGTCGTCGGGCGTGTACAGGCGATTGACCGGAATCCCCGACAATGTGGTGAAGCGGTCGCGCCGCTCGCCCTCAGCCACGGTCAGCGCTTGGTCCTTTCCTTCTTAATGGCCTCGGTGAGCTTGGGCACGATCTCGAACAGATCGCCCACCACTCCGAGATCGGCCACCTGCATCAGTGGGGCGTTGGGATCTTTGTTAATGGCGACGATATAGCGAGACCCCGACATCCCGGCGAGGTGCTGGGGGGCGCCGGAGATGCCGCAGGCCACGTACACGACCGGGCTGACGGTCTTCCCCGTCTGCCCGATCTCATAGTCGTGCGGCACCCACCCCGAATCGACCGGCGGGCGGGACGAGCCCACCGCGGCATCGAGCTCCCGCGCCAGCGCGTCCAGCATCGCAAAGTTCTCCGGGCCCCGGAGCCCCCGGCCGCCGGAGACGATGACGTCGGCCTCGGTCAAGGGAATCGTCTCGCGCTCGATCGTCTTGGTCTCTCTCACTGTCGTGCGAATCCGAGCAAGGTCTGCGGTCACCTCGACCGGGCGCACTTCCGCCGCATGCCCGGCATCCTCTTCCGGCACCGTGTACATGCCCGGGAGGACGACGGCGATCTTCGTGCCGTCACCCGCAAACGCCACGGTTCCGATCGCTTTTCGGGTGTACACCGGACGCGTGACGGTCAGGGCTCCATCGGCGACGGCCACGCTGGCGCAGTCGGTCACGATACCGGCGCTGAGCCGGGCGGCCAGCCTCGGGCCCAGATCCCGCCCCTGCGCGGTTGACCCCATCAACACGACCGGCGACCCGGCTTCACGGAGCGCGTCGGCCAGCACGGCCGTGTACCCCTCGGTCGTGTACGCTGCCAGCGCCGGATGTTCTGCGATCAGGACGACGTCCGCACCGTGGTGTCCCAACGCGGACGCGATGCCGGCAACCTGCGCGCCCGGCAGAAACGCAATCACCTGCCCGTTCAGCGCCTGCGCGAGCCCGCGCGCGAGTGCGAGGAGTTCCAGGCTGATTTTCTTGGGGATGCCTGCCTGGTGTTCGATCAGCACCCAGACGTCGGCGGTCATTACAGCACCTTTGCCTCATTCTTGAGAAAACCCACGATGGCGGCGACGGCTTCGGCGGCGTCTCCGTCCACCGACCGCCCGGCCTGGCGCTTTGGCGGCGGATCCAGCCGCACCAGACCCGTCCGGGCGGCGGCCGCACCAACGCTGCCCGCGTCCAGCCCGAGGTCCTGCAGCGTGCGCACGCCGATCTCCTTGCGCTTCGCCTTCATGATCCCCGGCAGCGACGGGTATCGCGGCTCGTTGAGGCTGCGCTCGACGGTCAGGACAGCCGGCAGGGGCACGTCGAGGACCTCGATGCCTCCTTCGACTTCGCGGTGGACGGTGGCCACGGTCCCGTCGGCGTCCATCTGCAACACCGCGATCGCCGTGGCTTGGGGCAAATCGAGAAACTCCGCCAGCGCCGGGCCGACGACGGCGGCGTTGTCGTCGGTGCTCAGTTTGCCGCAGATGACGACGTCATGCGGCAGTGGCGCGATCACGGCGGCCAGCACGCGGGCGATCGAGAGATGGTCGGCGCCGTCAAGCGCGGGATCGGAGACCAGTACGGCCTCGTCGGCGCCCATCGCCAGGCCCGTCCGCAGGGCCTCCTTCGATCGCTCTGGGCCGACCGCGACCAGCGTCACGGTCCCGCCGAACTGCTCGCGGAGCCGCAGTCCGGCCTCGGTCGCGTGCTCGTCGTAGTAGTTCATCACGAGATTGAGCCCCGCCTCGTCGATGCCCTGCCCGTCCGCGCGGATGCGGATCGGCGCTTCAGTGTCAGGGACCTGCTTGATGCAGACGACCACGTTCAATGGACGGCTCCTCGGTCTATGTCGTGTGAATCGTGAATCGTGAGTCGTGAATCGGCACTTCCGAAGCCGGGTATGAACTTCGATTCACCATTCACGATTCACGGTTCACGAAGTTGCTTCTAGCACATTCCTCGCAATCACGAGACGCTGTATCTCAGAGGTCCCCTCATAGATTTCGGTGATCTTCGCGTCGCGGAAGTAGCGCTCCACGGAATAGTCCTGCGTATACCCATAGCCGCCGTGGATCTGAACCGCTTTGTGCGCCGCCCACATCGCGGTCTCAGACGCGAACAACTTGGCCATGGACGCCTCTTTGGTACAGCGGGCCCCGGACTGGCGGAGATGCGCGGCCCGGTAGACCAGCAGCCTCGCGGCGTCCAGACGCGTCGCCATGTCGGCCAGCATCCACTGGATCGCCTGAAACTCCGCGATCGGCCGGCCGAACTGCCGGCGCCCGGCCGCGTACGTCAGCGACTCCTCCAGCGCCGCGCGCGCAATCCCCAGCGCCTGCGCCGCGATGCCGATGCGGCCGACATCGAGGGTACCCAGGGCGATACGGCCGCCCATGCCCGGTTCTCCAAGCAGGGCGGACTCGGGCACCCGGCAGTCCTCGAACGCGATCTCGGTGGTCGAGGAACATTTGATCCCCAGCTTCTTCTCAATCTTTCCCACGGACACGCCGGGCAGGGCTTTCTCTACGATGAATGCGGAGATGCCGCGGGCTCCGGGATCCGGCCCGGTCCTGGCGTAGACGATGCAGATGTCGGCTTCGGCCCCATTGGTCACGAAGATCTTCGCGCCGTTGAGCACCCACGCGTCCCCGTCCCGCCGCGCGGTGGTCTGCAGCGACATCGCATCGGAGCCCGCCGACGGCTCGGTGAGGCAGTAGCAGCCCAGCGACTCCCCCGCGCACAGCGCGGGCAGGTACGCGCGCTTCTGCTCCGCGGATCCAAACCGATAGATGGGATCGCACACGAGGGAGTTGTTGACCGTAACAATCGTCTGCACGCCGGCCGATGCCCGCGCCAGTTCCTCCTGCGCAATCACGTAGGCCACGAGATCCATCCCAGACCCGCCGTACTCCTCGGGCATGGTCATCCCCATCAGCCCGAGGGCGGCGGCCTTGGCGATAATCTCTACCGGATAGACGGCGGTCCGGTCGAGCTCGGCGGCGCGAGGAAGAATCTCAGTGGCGGCGAACTCGCGGACCGTCGCCTGCACCAGGCGGTGCTCGGCGGTCAGCTGGAAATCCATCGTTGGTGCATTTCCACCGCCTGAAGGCCTGTCCTGCCCTGCACCGAATACCATCCCCCGGCATGAGCGACCGTGTCGCCATAGTGGGCGTCGGCACGACCCCCCTTCGTACGCTCTCACCCGACCAGTCCTACCGGGAGATGACGTTCGCCGCAGCCTCGCGCGCCTACGCGGACGCCGGAGTCAGCCACCGCGACGTCGACAGTTTCGTCAGCGTCTGCGAGGACTTCCACGAAGGCACCAGCATCACCGATGAGTACGTCCCCGACCAGCTCGGCGCCGTCCTGCGGCCCGTCCAGACGATCGCCGGCGACGGGCTCGCGGGCGTTGCCACGGCGTTGATGCTCATCCGGTCAGGCATCGCCGCCGTGGTCGCCGTCGAGGCGCACGCGAAGACCAGCAACATCCTCCGCCACGACCAGGTTCTGGAGATGGGCCTGGACCCCGTCTATGAACGCCCGCTGCGCCTCAACCCGCACTACGTCGCGGCGATGGACATGCGCCGGTATCTGCACGACTCGGGCCGCTCCGAAGCGGCGGTCGCCGACGTGGTCGTGGAGAACCGGCGCCGGGCGCTGCACAACCCGATCGCCGCGTACGGCGCCGTGCTCACGCCCGCGGACGTGATGGCGTCCGCGCCCATCAGCGACCCTCTGCGAGAGCTCGAGGTCAGCCCGTATGCCGACGGCGCCGTGGTGTTGGTGCTGGCGGGCGAAGACGCCGCCGCGGCCGCGCCCCGCCCGGTCTGGATCCGAGGCATCGGCTGGATCTCCGAGAGTTCCCCCCTGGCGATGCGCGACTGGGGGGCGGCGGCCTACGCCGCGCTCGCCGCCGATATGGCCTACCGCATGGCAGACTTGTCCGATCCGGCCCGCGAGATCGCGTTCGCCGAAGTCGACGACACCTATGCGTACAAGCAGTGGCAGCACATCGACGCCGCCCGGCTTGCCCCCGGCGGCGGAGCGTCCCGCGTGGTCGTGAACCCATCCGGCGGCAGCCTGGGGATGGGATACTGCTATGACGCCAGCGCCTTGTACCGGACCGCGGAAGCGGTGCGCCAGATCCGTGGCGAGGCCGGGCGAAACCAGGTGCCCGACGCCACCACGGGATTGGTCATCTCCTGGCGCGGCATTCCAACGCAGACCGGTGGGGCGCTCGTGCTTGGAGATCACTGACTCGTGACTCGTGACTCGTGAAACGTGGAACGGAAGATGACAGGCAAGATTAGGCGGCGCGTCGCGGTCGTCGGCGCGGGGATGAGCATGTTCGTGCGCCGGGCGCTGGAGACCGGCCGCGAGCTGTCGTACTACGCTGCCCACCAGGCCCTCGAGTCGGCCGGGGTGCGATTAGCCGACATCGGAGCCGTCACGATGGCCACGGCGCCGGACGCATTTGACGGCGTGCACATGAAAGGCGAATGGCTGCTCGATGGAGCCGGCGGCGCGCGGAAGCCGTACCTGCGGGCCTACGTGGGGGGCGGCTCGGGCGTCTTCAGCATCATCAGCGGATGGACGATGGTGGCCTCAGGCCTGTTCGACCTCGTGCTGGTTGTCGCCGAAGAGAAGATGAGCAGCTGCCAGCCCCATCCGCAAGGGGCGTTTCTCACCATCTTCGATCATACGATTGAACGCCCGCTGGGGCCGAATCTGCTGTGGATCTTCTCGCTGGAACAGCAGCGCTACATGCAGACCTATGGCATCCGCAACGAAGACATCGCGCTGGTGTCGGTCAAGAACAAGCGCAACGCACTGGACCACCCGGCCGCGCAGGTCGCGGCGAACTTGACCGTGGCCGACGTGCTGGCATCGGACGTGGTCGCCTGGCCAGTGCACCGGCTGATGGTCAGCCCGATCTCCGACGGGGCCGCCGCGATCGTCCTCGCCTCGGAGACGGTGGCGCGGCGCCTCACCGACCACCCGGTGTGGGTCCAGGGCGTCGGGTGGGCCCTGGACACGTCGTACTGGGGCAACCGCGATCTCTCGTATCCCCGCTACGTCGAAGTGGCCGCACGCATGGCCTACGAGATGGCGGGCGTCACCGAGCCCCGCAAGCAGATCCACCTCGCCGAGCCCTACGATCCATTCGCCTACAAAGAACTGCACCACCTCGAGGGCCTGCAGCTGGCGGATAAGGGCAAAGCACCGGAAGATCTCGCCGCGGGGCGGTTCGATCGCACCGGGGAATTGCCGGTGTGTCCGTCCGGCGGCCTGATGGGCGTGGGGAACCCTATCGCGGCGGCCGGCCTCATGAAACTGTGCGAGTTGTTCTGGCAGCTGCGGGGTGAAGCGGGGGCGCGGCAGGTCGCGGGGAATCCCGAGCGTGGCGTCGCCCAGGCCTGGGGTGACCTCATGCAGATCGGCACCGTCGCCGTGCTGGGGGTGCACTGAGATGGCGCGTGGCACACCGCGCGTGATCGATGCGCCGCCCCGCGGCCTCCTGCGCGGCCGCGGGCTGCGCGACGAAGAGTTTCGGCGCAAGGTATCGGTGACGCCCTGGGCGCCGGCGTTGGAATATGGCTGGGATGCCGGACTGGCCATCGGCCGTTTCCTCGACGGCCTGCAGGACGGCCGGATCTTCGGCGTCCGCTGCCGGCAGTGCGGCCGGATCGTGACGCCGCCGCGGGCGTTCTGCGAACTGGATTTCAAGCCCATGGACGAGTGGGTCGAGCTGAGCGACACCGGCACCGTCAACACGTTTTCCATCTGCTACGTCACCTGGGACATGAAGCCGCTGAAGCGTCCCCAGATTCCCGCGGTGATTGAGATCGACGGCACGAGCCCGCGGGTCGGGTTCCTGCATCTGCTCGGCGGCGTGCCGGGGAGGACGGTCGAGGCCATCCGTGCGGAAATCAGTGTGGGCATGCCGGTGCGGGCCGTCTGGAAGAAACCGCGTGATCGCACCGGCGCGATCACCGACATCCTGCACTTCGCCCCATCCGGGAGGCGGCGGTGAACCCGGACCTGCACGCCGGCGGCGCCCGGGTCTGGCGCGGAACGATGCCGGTCGAGTTCCTCTACACCGCGGGGGCCGCGGGTGAGCGATTCTTCGACACGCTGCGGCGGCGCGACGTCTTTGCGGTGACCCGCTGCGAGGCGTGCAACCTCACCTATCTCCCGCCGCGGCTGTACTGCGAGCGCTGCTTCGACGACCTGTCTGCGACCTGGCACGAGGTGCCCCCCGTCGGCCGGGTCCACACGTTCACCGTCGTTCGCATCGACGGCACCGGCCGGCCGCTGCAGATTCCTGAAATCGTCGCCTACGTGCGGATCGACGGGACCGACGGCGGGATGGTGGGCCGGCTGCTGCAGGTCGCCCCCGATGACGTCAGCATCGACATGCCGGTTCGCGCTGTGCTCGCTCCGAGGCGGAAGCGCCGCGGGATCATCGCCGATCTGCTGGGTTTTGCTCGCCGGCGGTAAATGCGCCCAGGGTCAGTCACCGTCGATGCCAGGGGTCGCGCTCGGAACCGCGGGACTACTCCTGCTGACGGCCATGGTCGCCTGGCGCCTCCGCGCGGGGTTTGTCCAGTTCCGGGAGCGATTCCACGGTTATCTGGCCGGCTGTCCGGACATCGAATGGCGCGCCGATACGCGAAATGGGTTAATCTGCGCGGTGTCCGGTCTCCCGCTTGAAGTCGATCTGCTCGAGACCTACATCTTTCGCATCCGCCACCGCGAGCCCGACGAGGCAGCATACGACCGGGTCGTCGTCGGCCTCAGGCACCGCGTGCCGCCGGTGTCCCCCCCGCCGCTCCCGCTGGTGGCCGACCGCATTCTCCCCTTGCTCAAGCCAGAGGACGACCTTCGGCTGCTCCACGGTTACCGAAAGCAGCACCGCCGGGTACGCACTCCGTTTACTGCCGGGCTCGCGGTAGCGTACGTCATCGAAGGCCAGTTCCAGGTCACCGTCATCACCGAAGGGATGCTGTCAGCGTGGGGCCTGGGGATGGACGAGCTGCACCGGATGGCCCTGGGGAATCTGCGGGCGAAAACGCAGCATCTCCTCGACGAGCTGGGCGGACCACAGACCGAATACGTCGCACTCGACGGGTTCGACGCCGCCCGGTTGCTGGTCAGCGATCTCATCGTTCCCCCGGGGATCGCCGATCCCGTGCTGGCGATCCCGCACGAACACGCCTGCCTGATCGCTCCCGCCGCGGACGCCGCGGCCCTCGCCGCGCGGGCCGCGGACATGCACGCGGCAGGAGAACTCCCGCTGACCGCGCAGGTGTTCACGGTCTCACCGGACGGCCCGGTCCCGCGCCCCTTCGACAGAGCTCCGGGCCCCCGGCCAGGAGGCGCCGCCGGATCCAGCGAAGGACAGTCCGAGAACGCTCGGTGACGTGGAGGTGTCGAGATGGACGGCGCGTGGAGCCGGATCGTCGGGATCAGGGATCTGATGGAGAAGGCGGGCCTGGATCCCAACAGCAAGGAAGACTTCAACCGCACGGTCAACTGGCTGCGGGCGCGCAAGATCCCCTTCGCGTCAATCGGGAAGGCGGTCAAAGGACGGCAGCGCGGCATTCTGGTGCTGGCGGATCACATCGAGGCGGCCATCAAGAAAGCGCGGGGCGCCGAATAGTCTAGGCCTTATTCCCCTTGCCGTCGTACGAATAGAAGCCGGCCCCCGTCTTCCGACCGTGCAGGCCGGCGAGCACCATCTGCTTCATGAGCGGCGGCGCGGCGTAGCGCGCGTCCTTGAACTCGGAGAACATCGCTTCCGCGATGTAGTAGGTCGTATCGATCCCCACGTAGTCCAGCAGCGTGAGCGGTCCCATCGGGTGAGCCAGTCCCAGCACGACCGCCGTGTCGATGTCTTCCTTGGTGGCCACGCCCATCTCGAGGGCGCGCACGGCATCGAGTAGGTAGGGCACCAGCAGGAGGTTGACGATGAACCCCGGGCTGTCCTTGCAGACGACGACGGTCTTCCCCACGGACTCGGCGAACGCCCGGCCGGCGGCCATCGTGTCGTCGGAGGTCTGCAGCCCGCGAACCAGTTCCACGAGTGTCATGACCGGGACGGGGTTGAAGAAATGCATCCCCAGGAATCGCTCGCGCCGGGAGGTCACCGAGGCCATCTCGGTAATCGACAGCGAGGACGTGTTGCTGGCGAAGATCGTCTCGCCGCCGGCCAGCCGATCCAACTCACGGTACACCTGCTTCTTCAGATCCATGTTCTCGACCACGGCCTCGATGATCAGCTCCGCACCGGTTAGATCGGCCAGCGCCGTGGTGCCCCGGATGCGGGCACGCGCCGTGTCAACGTCGGCCGCGCTCGCCTTGCCCCGCTGTACCGCCCGGGCCATCGACGACTCGAGTCGGGCCAGTCCCTTGGCCAGCAGGTCGTCGTTGATCTCACGCACGACCACGTCGTACCCGGCGCGGGCGACGACCTCCACGATGCCCGCGCCCATGAGACCGCAGCCCACGACCCCAACTTTTCGGATATTCATCCGTCTCCCTCAGGGCGGGAACCGCGAACTGGGAACTGGGAACAGGGAACTGGGAACAAGAACTTGGAACAGAACTCGATCGTGAAGACTTTTGTTCCCTGTTCGCTGTTCCCTGTTCGCTGTTCCCTGTTCCCTGTTCGCTGTTCCCTGTTCCCGACTTCGTCAGCGCACGATCAGGACCGAGCACGGCGCTTCGCGCACCACGGCGTCGCTCACGCTGCCGAGCAGCAGCTCCTCCAGCTTCCCATGCCCCCGGCTGCCCAGGATAATGAGGTCCGCGCCGGACGCCCGGGCGATCTGCACGATCTGATGCGCCGCGGGCCCACGCTCCAGCCGGACCGAAGAGGTCACACCCGCGGCCCGCAGGTGCTCGGCGGCGCTGGCGAGAATCTCCCGGCCCGCCTTTTCCAGATCCTCCAACGCATCCTCCGCCAGCAGCGGGGGTGTCATCATCGCCTCCGTGGGAGCAACGGGCGGCATCATCATCATGAGATCGGCAACGGCGTGCACCACCGTGACCTCGGCCCGCAGCATCCCGGCAAGCTCGGCGGCGACGTCGACCGCTTTGCCGCTGGCCTCCGAACCATCAACACCCAACACGATACGTGTGAACATACGGTCTCCTCCTCATCGACTCCCTGCGCTCGCTCAGGCCTGCGGCCTCAATTCACGACGTCGTGAATCAGCGGCCGCGGCGGCGGCGCCTCGCGGCCGATGGTGTACGCGGCCTGCACCCGGCCGGCAACTTCCGTGCCCTGGGCGGCGTCCGCCGCATGGATCTCGGCCAGGACATCGCCGCGCGACACGGCAGCGCCGACCTTCCGGCGGAGGACGAGCCCAACGGCCGGGTCGATCCTGTCTTCGCGCTTCGCCCGCCCGGCTCCCAGCGCCATGACCGCGGTCCCGATGTTCTCTGCGTCGATGGCCGTGATGATCCCGTCGGTCCACGCCGGAACGGGCAGCGTCACCGCAGAGCGGGGCAGCCGCCCGGGGTCGTCGACCACGCCGGCGTCTCCCCCCTGCGCCGCAATCATCTCCTTGAGCTTGTCCAGTCCCCTTCCGCTCTCCAGCACGTACTCCAGCCGGGATCGGGCATCCTCGAACGACCCCGCCGCGTTGGCCAGCACGAGCATGTGCGATCCCAGTGTCAGGCAGAGTTCGCGCACGTCCGCCGGTCCCTCTCCGCGCAGCGTCTGGATCGCCTCGGTCACTTCCAAGCCGTTGCCGACGGCGAATCCCAGCGGCTGGTCCATGTCCGAGATGACCGCGACCGCCCGCCGTCCCGCGCCGGTCCCGATCGCCACCATCATGGCGGCCAGAGTCCGGGCCGAATCCAGATCCTTCATGAACGCCCCGCTGCCGGTCTTGACGTCGAGCACGATCGCGTCGGAGCCGGCGGCGATCTTCTTGCTCATCACGCTGGCGGCAATCAGCGGGATACTGTCCACCGTCGCCGTCACGTCTCGCAGGGCATAGAGCTTCTTGTCCGCGGGAACCAGGTTCGCGGATTGGCTGGCGATGGCGCAGCCGATCCGGTTGACCTGATCGATCAACGCCCTCGGCGCCAGCTCGACCTGCATGTCGGGGATAGACTCGAGCTTGTCCAGCGTCCCCCCGGTGTGGCCCAGCCCGCGGCCGGAGAGCTTGGCCACGGGGGCGCCGGCGGCGGCGACCAGCGGGACGAGCACCAGCGACGTCTTGTCGCCGACCCCGCCGGTGCTGTGTTTGTCGACCTTGATCCCACGGATGGCGCTGAGGTCAAGGATCTCGCCGGTGTGCACCATCGCCATCGTCAAGGTGGTCGTCTCGCGCGGCGACATGCCGCGGAAGAACACGGCCATCAGGAAGGCGGCCATCTGGTAGTCTGGGATCTCTCCGCCCAGGTAGCCGTAGAGCAGGACGGCGATCTCTTCCTCGGTCAGGGTACCGCCGTCGCGCTTCTTCTGGATCAGCTCGTATGCCCTACTCATGGAGCTCGCGCACGATCCGTCTCACCAGCGCCACAAACCGCGGCTCGAGCGCGCGGGCCGTCGCGAGGACCGCGTCATGCGTCACCGGCTGGACCTGCTCGCCGGTCGCCATGTCGGTGATGGCCGTCAGCCCCAGCACGCGCATCCCCAGGTGCCGGGCGGCGATGACTTCCGGGACGGTGGACATCCCGACGGCGTCGGCCCCCCAGCGGCCCAGCATCCGGAGCTCCGCGGGGGTTTCGTAATTGGGACCGCTCACCGCCGCGTAGACGCCCTTGCGGATGGGAATGCCCTCCGCGGCCGCGGCGCGTTCGGCGACGCCGATCAGCTCGGCGTCGTACGCGCCGGACAGATCCGGGAATCGCGGCCCCAGCGAAGGATCGTTGGGGCCGATCAGCGGGTTGGCGCCCATGAAGTTGATGTGGTCGGCCATGATCATCAGGTCGCCGGCCGTCCACTGCCGGTTGATCCCGCCGGCGGCGTTGGTCACGAGGAAGATCTCTGCGCCCAGCGCCCACATCACCCGCAGGGGGAAGACGACCTCGGTGATGGCGTGCCCCTCGTAATAGTGCACGCGGCCGTGCATGGCCACGACCGGAGCGCCGTCCAGATGCCCCAGCACCAGCCGCCCGGCATGTCCTTCGACCGTGGACCGGGGAAACGTCGGGATCTCCGCGTACGGAATGGCGGCGGCCACCGCCATGTGGTCCGCCAGCGCGCCCAGCCCGGATCCGAGCGTGATGGCGATCCGCGGCGCCAGGGGCGTCTTCGCGCGGATGAACGCGACGGCGGCCTCGAGGCGCGAGCGCACATCCATCATGCGGCCAGCAGCTCCGCGAGCATGCTCGTTCCAGGACCGGTCCAGGAAATTCCCAGCGCCTGGGCAACGGTGGCGCCGAGGTCCGCGAACGTGGGTCGGACTCCCAGATCGACCGCGCGGACGCGCGGGCCCGTCCACAGCATCGGGACCTGCTCGCGCGCATGGTCGGTGCTGCGCGTGGTCGGATCGTTCCCATGGTCGGCCGTGACCACGAACAGATCCGCCGGCCGCAGGCGGTTCAGGATCTCCGGCAGCGCCGCATCGATCTGTTCCAGATCAGCCGCGTACCCGGACGGATCGTTGCGATGGCCGAATTTAGCGTCGAGGTCGACCAGGTTGGTCATGATGATCCCGCGTGGGCTCTGATCCAGCGCGCGCACGGTCTCGGTCATGCCGTCGAGGTCATCGTGGGTGTGCACGGCGGTCGTGATCCCGCGGTGCGCGAACAGATCGGGGATCTTGCCGATCCCGACGACGGGGAAGCCCGCGGCCACCGCAGCGTCGAGCACCGTGGGCCGCGGCGGCGGCACCGAGAAGTCGCGCCGTCGCTCCGTCCGCACGTAGTGCCCAGGTGTGCCGGTGAACGGACGGGCAATGACGCGGCTGACGGCATGCGGTCCCGTGAGCAGGCCGCGGGCGATCTCGCAGATGTCGTACAGCCGCGGGACCGGAATGACGTCCTCGTGGGCGGCAACCTGGAACACGCTGTCCGCGGACGTGTAGACGATCGGGCAGCCGGTGCGCTGATGTTCCGGCCCCAGCCGCGCGATGATTTCGGTCCCCGAGGCGGCGATGTTCCCCAGGGCCGGAGTGCCGATGGCACGCTCGAACGGGATCATGATCTGTGGCGGGAAGCCCTCCGGATACGTGGGAAACGGACGGTCGAGAATCACGCCCATCAGTTCCCAGTGGCCGGTCGTCGAATCCTTCCCCGGCGACGCTTCGGTGAGCCGGCCGTAGGCGGCGGCGGGACGTTCCACCACGGCGACTCCGGCGATGGGCACCACCCGGCCTAATCCGAGGCGCTGCAGTGCAGGCAGAGCCAGCCCGCCGACGGCGTCGGCGATGTGGGGAAGGGTGCTGCTCCCCGCGTCGCCGTAGCGATCCGCATCAGGAGCGCCTCCGATGCCCGCGCTGTCCAGCACCAGGATGATGGCCCGATCGAACGCACTCACCTGGCCGAACGCACATGCATGCCGCCGCGCGGATGCGCGCCGGCGTAGATCTCCTTCATCCGCCGGCGAGAGACGTGCGTATACAGCTGCGTCGTACCGATGGAGGCATGGCCCAGCATCTCCTGCACTGCGCGGAGATCGGCTCCCCGCTCCAGGAGGTGGGTGGCAAACGAATGCCGGAGGACGTGCGGGGTCAGCGCCCGCGTGATGCCGGCGCGGCGCGCGTATCCGCGCAGGAGCTTCCAGCATCCCTGGCGCGTGAGCCGTCCTCCACGGCGGTTGACGAACAGGGCCTGTGACGTCCGCGCTCGGGCCAGCAGCGGCCGGGCGCTCCGCAGGTAGGCGCGCAGCGCGATGATCGCCTGGCTCCCAACCGGCACGATCCGCTGTTTGCTGCCTTTGCCGGTGACCCGCACGATCTCTTCGGACAGATCGACGTCTCCGAGGTCCAGACCGGTTCCTTCGGACACCCGCAGCCCGCTAGCGTACATGAGCTCGAGCAGCGCCCGGTCGCGCGATCCGAGCGGAGTGCCGACCTCGGGCATCGCCAGCAATCGGACGACTTCTTCCTCCGACAGCACGCGGGGCAGCCGGTGCACCGGCCGCGGGGGCTGCAGGTCCAGCGTCGGGTCGTGGTCGATGAGTTCTTCCCGCTGCAGGAAGCGGTAGAAGGAGCGGATCGCCGCGGTCCGGCGCTTGACGGTGCTCACCGACAGCCCGCGTTTCCGGAGGTCCAGCAGATAGAGCGACACGCCGGCGCGCGTCACCTCGCGCGGAGACCGGATGCCCCGGCGCGCGACAAAGCCGGCGAACTCCCGCAGATCGCGATAGTACGCCTCGACCGAGTTGGGGGCCAAGCCCGCCTCCGCCATGGCGTATGACAGGAAGGCGTCGACGTGATGCAGGAAGGCGTCTGCATTGCGTGCGGCCCGGCTCATCGCGAGGATTCCAGATACCGCGACGCCAGGAGAATACCGGCGACGGACTTCGCGTCGCAGATCTCCCCCCGCGTCACCAGGTCAACCGCCTCGTCGAGGGGGACGGCGACCACTTCCATCTCCTCCTCCTCCGCATCGACGGGATGCGGCGAGAGATCTTCGGCCAGGAACAAGTGGACGACCTCGGTGAGGAAACCGGGTGACGGGAGGATCGCGCCCAGCGGCTGCCAGCGCTCGGCGCGCAGGCCGACCTCCTCGGCCAGTTCGCGTGACGCGCAGGCGGCTACCGGCTCGCCGGGCTCGATCGTGCCGGCGGGGATCTCCAGCAGCCGCCGGCCGGCCGGCGCCCGGTACTGCCTGACCAGGACGACGTCCCCGGACGGCAGCAGCGGGATGATGGCGACCGCGCCGCGGTGTTCGACGATCTCCCGCACGGCCGTCTTCCCGCTGGGCAGTTCCACCTCGTCAACGCGCAGGGCGACGAGGCGGCCGTCGTAGACCCGCGTCGAGCGGATCGTCCGCTCGCCCAGATGCATCGGGCCGCCGGTCAGGACGTGCCGGCCGCGGACGCAGCGGTGGGCGTGGAGACCGGAGTCTCGGCGACGACCGGCGTCCCTTCGCGCGCCACCAGATCCCGGAACGCGCGCAGCAGGCGCTGCACGAACGGACCGGGCCGGCCCGAGCCGATGGGCCGGGCGTCGACTTCGACCACGGGACCAATTTCCGCGCCCGTCCCCGAGAGGAACGCTTCATCGGCCGTGTAGACGTCGTGGAGCGTGAACGGTTTCTCGAAGACCGGGATGCCCAGTGCGGCCGCGAGGTCGAACACGACGCCGCGGGTCACTCCCTTGAGGATGCCCAGCGCCGCCGGGGCCGTCCAGATCGCGCCGTCGTGGACGACGTAGAAGTTGTCGGCGCTGCACTCGCTGACGAACCCGTCGGTGGTCAGCATGATGGCCTCGTCGACGCCGGCCTGGTTCGCCTCGATGCGGGCGAGGATGTTGTTGAGGTAGTTCAGCGTCTTCGCCTGGGGCGACAGCGCATCGGGACGGTGCTTGCGCGTCGTGGCCGTGATCACCCGCAGGCCCCGCTCGTACGCCTCCTTGGGGTACAGCTGGATGGTGTCGACGATGATGACGACGGTCGCCGTCTTGCATTTGCGCGGATCGAGGCCGAGGTCGCCTGTCCCGCGGGAGATCACCGGCCGGATGTACGCGTCGCGCAGGCCGCAGCGCCGCACGGTCTCGAGGATGGCCTCCCGCATCTGCGCCTCGGTCAGCGGCACGTCCAGCAGGAGATACCGGGCCGAGTCGTAGAGGCGGTCCAGGTGCTCGGCCAGGCGGAACACCCGGCCGTTGTACACGCGGATGCCTTCGAAAATCCCGTCGCCGTACAGGTAGCCGTGATCGAACACCGACACCTTCGCGTCGTCTTTGGGGACGAATGCTCCGTTGACGTAGGTCACGAGTCCCATCGCTGCCCGTCCTCCTCTAGGCGGATTCTCCGATGCCGGCTTCCACCCGCGCGCGCCGCAGGGCCGCCCCGACGAACTCGCGGTACAGCGGGTGCGGGCGGTTGGGACGCGAGCGATATTCCGCGTGGAACTGCGTGCCCACGAACCACGGATGGGCCGGCAGCTCCACGATCTCGACCAGGTTCTTCGCCGGATAGACGCCGGTTACCCGCAGGCCGGCGCGGGTGAGGGTGTCGAGGTACTCGTTGTTGACCTCGTAGCGGTGGCGGTGCCGCTCCCCCACCTCGGCGGTCCCGTAGGCCGCCCCGGCCAGCGAGCCCGGCTCGAGGCGGCACGGGTAGGCGCCCAGCCGCATCGTCCCGCCCTTCTCTGTGACGCCGTGCTGCTCGGGGAGCAGATCGATCACCGGATGCGGCGTGTCCGGATCGACCTCCGTCGTGTTGGCCCCGACCAGCCCGCAGACGTGCCGCGCGAACTCGACCACCGCCCACTGCATCCCGTAGCAGATCCCCAGGAAGGGCACCCGCTGCTCGCGGGCGTAGCGGATGGCTTTCACTTTGCCCTCCACGCCCCGCGCGCCGAATCCGGGACACACCAGGATGCCGTCGTAGCCCGCGAGCCGGCCGGCGACCTCCGCGTCGGTGAGCGGCTCCAGTTCCTCGGCGTCGATCTTGCCGATCTGCACTTCCGCGCGATAGGGAATCCCTCCGTGGCGCAGGGCCTCCACGATGCTGACGTACGAATCGGCGACGCCCATGTATTTGCCCACCAGCGCGATGCGCACCGAGCTGGTCGGCTGCGTGAGCCGGTCCACGAGCTCCGTCCATTCGGCCAGGTCCGGGGGCACCGGGGGCAGGCTCAGCCGGTCGACGACGAGCTGGCCGAGGCCTTCGCGCTCGAGGATCAGCGGCACCTCATAGATGCTGGATGCGTCGAGGGCCTGGATCACCGCGTCGGGGGTGACGTCGCAGAACAGGGCGATCTTCTCTTTCACCGCCCGGGTGAGCGGCTGCTGGGTGCGGCACACGATGACGTCGGGCTGCAGCCCGATACTGCGCAACTCCTTGACCGAGTGCTGGGTCGGTTTGGTCTTCAGCTCCCCGGCGCCCGGCAGGTACGGCACGAGCGACACGTGCACGTACATCACGTTGCCGGCGCCCACGTCGTGCCGGAACTGGCGGATGGCCTCGAGGAACGGCAGGCCCTCGATGTCCCCCACCGTGCCGCCGACCTCGACGATCACGACGTCGGCGTCGGCGGAGGTGCCGACCCGGCGGATCTCTTCTTTGATCTCGTTGGTGATGTGCGGGATGACCTGAACCGTGCCCCCCAGGTATTCGCCCCGGCGTTCGCGGGCGATGACGGTGCCGTAGATCTTGCCGGTGGTGGTGTTGTTGTCGCGGGTCAGATTCGCGTCGATGAACCGCTCGTAGTGCCCCAGGTCCATGTCGGTCTCGGCGCCGTCGTCGGTGACGAACACCTCGCCGTGCTGGTGGGGATTCATCGTGCCGGCGTCGACGTTCACGTAGGGATCGAATTTCAAGCAGGTCACCCGCAGGCCGCGGCTGATGAGCAGCCGGCCGATCGACGCGGACGTGATCCCCTTCCCCAGCGCCGACGCCACCCCGCCCGTGACGAAGATGTATTTGGTCATCGTTGCCCCCATGAGAGTTTGGTCCGCAGCATGCCGTAGAAACTGTCCCGCCGGAGCCTGATGAACGTGGTCGTCTGCGCCGCCCGCCGGACCGTGACGTACGCCGGATGCGCGAACGTCGTGCCGGCTCGGCCGTCGACCGTCAGCACGGCCTCGCCCGTCCGCTCGGCGACCTCGACGGCGACCTCGTCGCCGGGGTTGATCACGACCGAGCGCGCGTTGAACGTGTGCGGGCAGATCGGCGTGATGAGCAGGGCGTCCACCCGCGGATGGACGATCGGCCCGCCGGCCGACAGCGAGTACGCCGTCGATCCGGTCGGGGTCGCCACGATCACCCCGTCGGCGGCATAGCTGGCGAGGTGCTCGCCGTTGACGGCGATCCGCACGCGCATCACGCGCGCGGCCTCGTTCTTGGTCACGACCATGTCGTTGAGCGCCAGCAGCGCCGGCTGATCCGAGCTCGGCTCGACCCGCGCCGCGAGCATCATCCGCTCGTCGAGCTCGTAACGGCCGTCCAGCACCTCGGGAAGCACCTCGGCAAGCTCCGCAGCGTCGACTTCCGCCAGAAACCCGAACCCCCCCATGTTGACGCCCAGGACCGGCAGCCCACGCGCCGCCGCCAGCCGCGCCCCGCGCAGAATCGTGCCATCCCCGCCGAAGACCACCAGGAGGTCCGCATCGGTCAGTTCGCCTTCCTCCGCCGCGTCGGCCGGGCGTCCGAGCAGCGCGGCGGCCTCTCCGGCAATCAGAACGGCCGCCCGTTCGGCGATCGCGTCGACGGCACGCGTGACCGGCGTCGCCGTTTCCGGCCGCTCCCGGAGCCGAGTCGTGTTGACGAGCACGCCGACGCGGGTCACCGGGCACCTGCATCCGGCCGCACGGCCAGTTCGCCGGAGCGCTTGCGCACCTGCGCGTGCGCGTCAACCACAACCCCCTCGACGTCGATGGGACCGCGGGCCGGCGTAGGGTTCGCGTCGAGCAGCAGGAAGAACTCGAGATTGCCTTCCGGGCCGGGAATCGGCGACGGGGTGACCGCGCGCACCGTGAGGCCGGCCGCGGCCGCGCGGACCAGCGCCTCGCGCAGGACTGCCGCGTGCGCCGCGGGCTCCCGCACCACCCCGCCCTTGGCGACCTTGGGCCCGACCTCGAACTGCGGCTTGAGCAGCGCGACGATCGAACCGCCCGGGCGGACCAGGCGGATCACCGCGGGCAGGACTTTGAACAGCGAGACGAATGACACGTCGACCGTGGCCAGCTCCACCGGGGCGTCCAGCGCATCGGGCACCAGCGACCGGACATCCTGCTGTTCGAGGCTCACCACCCGAGGATCCGACCGCAGGGACCAGGCAAGCTGTCCCGTCCCCACGTCCACCGCATAGACCCGTGCCGCGCCGCGCTGCAGCAGGCAGTCGGTAAACCCGCCCGTCGACGCGCCGGCATCGAGGACCACCTTCCCGCGGACGTCGAGCCTGAAGGCATCCAGCGCATGGGTGAGTTTCAGGCCGCCGCGGCTGGCGAATTCCTTCCGCCGCGGGCGCACATCGACCGGCGCATCCGGCGGAACGGGCGTCCCTGGCTTCGTCACCATAGTCCCGTCGACGACCACTTCGCCCGCCATGATCATCGCCTGAGCGCGCATGCGCGACGCGGCGAGACCGCGATCGACCAGCACGAGATCGAGTCTCCGCCGGCTCACCGGTCGCGCTCCAGCAGATAGGCGGCGAGCTCTCGCAGCGTACGCCCCCGCATCCCAAGGAGGCCCAGTGCGTCGATTGCTTCGGCCGTGAGATCGGACGCGATGGCGCGGGAGCGCTCGACCCCGTAGGCCGCCGGGTACGTCACTTTGCCGGCGGCGGCATCGCCGCCGGGGCGCTTGCCCATGGTCACGGCGTCGCCTTCGACGTCGAGGATGTCATCGACAATCTGGTAGGCTAGCCCCAGCCGCTCGCCGTACCGGCCGAGCGCGGCGAGGGTGGTCTCATCCGCACCTGCCAGCCAGCCGCCCGCCCGCACCGAGGCGCGGATGAGCGCCGCGGTCTTGCGGAGGTGAATCTCCCGCACGAGTTCGGTCTGCGGTCGGCCCGTTTCTTCGGCGACGTCCAGCGCCGGCCGGCGCTCCGCCAGGACGTCGAGGACCTGCCCGCCGACCATGCCGGCGGTACCGATCGCTTGCGAGATCTCCCGGCACACCGCGAGGGTCTGCTCCGGCGCAACGCCGTCGGATGGGTGCAGCAGGAGCGAAAACGCCAGCGCATGGAGGGCGTCTCCGGCCAGCACCGCGATCGCATCGCCGAACACCATGTGGCAGGTCGGACGGCCGCGCCGTATCGGGGAGTTGTCCATCGCCGGCAGATCGTCGTGGATCAACGAATAGGTGTGGATGAGTTCCACCGCGCAGGCCACGGGCAGCGCGGGTTCGGGCGCGGCGCCGCAGGCCTCGGTGCCCGCGAGGACGAGGATCGGCCGCAGGTGCTTACCACCCGCAGAGACGGCATAGCGCATCGCGCGGTGGATGATCGACGGGCTGGCGCTGTCGGGGGGCAGATAGTGGTCGAGGGCGTCGTCGACAAGACGCCCTCGGGAGGCCAGATACGCCGTCAGCTGCACATCGGTCACCGGCGCCACGGTCTGTCTTGCATCCTCCTATCGGATCAGGAACTCCCCCGTTCCCGACGGTGCTTCCCACTCGACCTGCACGCCCCGCACGCGCGCCGCGCTGGGGCCCGTCCGCACGCGCGTGAGGAACTCCTCAACCGCGGCGGTGGGACCTTCAACGACAATCTCGACGCGGCCGTCGGCGAGGTTGCGGGCAGACCCGCCCAGGCCCAGCGAGCGGGCCGTCCGCTGCGCGAAGTACCGGAAGCCGACGCCCTGGACCATCCCTGTCACCCACAGGCGGCCGCGCACGCGGTCACGATCGGTCATGCACGCGCGTCGACGGCCGGCCGCGCACGAACGCCCCGAGCACCCCGTTGACGAACCGGCCCGAGTCGTCGGTGCCGTACGCCTTTGCCAGCTCGACCGCTTCGTTGATGACCACCTGCGGCGGCGTCCCCAGGTGCTGGAGCTCGTATGCCGCCAGCCGCAGGATCGCGTGGTCCGTCCCGGCCAAGCGATCCGGCGACCACCCCGCGGTGAGGACTCCAAGCTGGGCGTCGAGGTCGTCCTTCGCCGCCCACGTTCCCTCGCAGAGGGCCTGGATGAACATCCAGTCCTCGCCGGGGGCGTGCTCGCGCGCGCGGGTCAGGGCGTCGGCCAGCGGCTGCCGTCCCACCTCGGCCTCGAACAGAATCTGCAGCGCAAGCTCGCGGGCGCGGCGGCGGGAGGCCACTAGCCCGCGCCGCCCCCACAAGACAACGAACCACCCGTCTCACCGTCGGTGGCACACGCTCCTGACCGAGTTGAGACCGGGGTCAGGGCTGCGCCGTCCAGACGCTGCGGGTGGCCGAGCACAGGGGAATTATAGCACTCCTTCGACTCGCTGCGCTCGCTCAGGGCCGCGGTCCCTTCGGGGCTTACTTCACGCGCTCCAGATACTCGCCCGTGCGGGTGTCAATCCGGATGCGGTCGCCGGTCTGCACGAAGAACGGGACCTGCACCGAGATGCCGGTCTCGACCCGCGCCGGTTTGGTGCTCCCCGACACGGTATCACCCCGGGCGCTGGGCGCGGTGTCCACCACACCCAGCTCCACGGCGTTGGGCAGCTCCACCGCAATGGGCTTCCCCTCGTAGAACACGACGGTCACGTCGGTGTTGTCCTTGAGGTAGTGCACCGCGTCGCCCAGCAGCGCCGCCGGCAGGGCGATCTGCTCGTAGGTGGATTGGTCCATGACGTAGTACTGGTCGTCCTGCGCGTAGAGGTACTGCATCGGCACGCGATCGAGGTACGCCAGCGGCACCCGCTCGCCCGCGTTGAACGTCCGCTCGGTCGTGGCTCCGGTCTTCAGGTTGCGCACCTTCGCCCGCACGTAGGCGCTGCCCCGCCCGCGCTTCACGTGCTGCGACTGCACGACCGCGTACAGGTCGCCGTCCAGCTCGACGACCACCCCGGCGCGGAAATCGTTGGTGGAAATCACATCAAACCCTCCACAGTGTTCGGGCCGCAGACAGTGTACCCTTAACCCCGCAAGCGGGCAAGCGCGCAAGCGAGGAAGCAAGACCATCGAAACCAACGCAGATGTGCCTGCCTGCTTGCTCGCTTGCGCGATTGCGAGATTGCGCCTTACAGGACCAGCAGCTCCTTCGGTGCCTTCGTCAGCGGCGTGCAGCCGGTCTCGGTGATCACCACGAGATCTTCGATCCGTACCCCGCCCCACTGCGCGAGGTAGATCCCCGGCTCGACGGTCACCACCATGCCCGGGGCGAGGACGGCCTCCTCGCGCGGCGACAGCGTGGGCCCCTCATGCACGGCCAGCCCCACCCCGTGTCCGAGGCTGTGCCCGAACGCCTCCCCGTAGCCCGCCGCGGCGATCACGTCGCGGGCCAACGCATCGGCCTCCTTGCCGCTGAGGCCGGGGCGGATGCCCGCCAGCGCCGCCTGCTGCGCGGCCAGCACAATCTGATAGACTTCCCGCTGGCGGTCGCCCGCCTCGCCGAGGACAACGGTCCGCGTGCAGTCCGACACGTAGTGGCGGAAGATCGCGCCGAAGTCCAGGGTCACGAAATCGCCGCGTTGCAGCACGCGGTCCGCGGCCCGCCCGTGTGGCAGCGAGCTGCGGGGCCCGCTGGCGACGATGGTCTCGAACGCCTCCTTCTCCGCGCCGGCGCGGCGCATGAAGAATTCCATCTCCAGCGCGACGTCTCGCTCCACCGCTCCGGGCCGCAGCGACGGCAGGATGTACGCGAACGCCGCATCGGCGAGTTCCACGGCTTTCGTGATCCGCGCCAATTCGCCGGCGTCCTTCACCCAGCGCAGGCGGTCGACGCCGTCGATGGGAACGACGCTGGCGGCCTCCGCCGCCTTGCCGATGTCCTGGTACTGCTTGAACGACACGCCGTCGCTCTCGAACCCAAGCCGGCGAATGCCGCGCTGCTTCACCTCACGGCCCAGCGTCTCGACCAGCTGGCGCTCGGCGCGGACGACCGAGAACTCCGGCGCTTCACCGGCGGCCTGCTCGACGTAGCGAAAGTCGACCAGGAGCACCGCGGCGCCGGGGGTCACCAGCGCCATGCCCGCGGACCCGCTGAACCCCGTCACGTACAGACGGTTCTCCGGCTTCTGGATGAGCAGCGCATCGAGCTGGTGGTCTGCCAGCAGCGTACGGATACGTTCCAATCGAGACGGCATCTGCAATCCTCCTGTCAGAATCCGGACGGTGCGGGACGGGTCAGGGGCAGCCGCTGGCGCCGACGCGGATCCGCCCGGTGGCCGGCAGCACCCGCACGCACAGCCGCGAGCCGCCCCCCTGCAGCGTCACGGTCCCCGCCCCCGACGGCGCGCCGAAGAG
The DNA here is from genome assembly GCA_036004445.1 of bacterium. Lineage (GTDB taxonomy): Bacteria > Sysuimicrobiota > Sysuimicrobiia > Sysuimicrobiales > Kaftiobacteriaceae > DASXUC01. The sequence goes on along the minus strand of DASYRL010000068.1, from coordinate 35,798 downwards.
GCTGAGACCGGAAAACATCGCCGTGGTGGGACTGCCGCCACCGAAGCGGGCGTAGGCAGTGCGGACGCCCGGCGGCAGGCGCACGACACGGCCCGGGATGCGCCGGGAGCCGTCGCGGACGATGATGGTGTAGCGGTCGGACCCGACGGCAAATGTGATGCCGTGCGACCGGCCCGGCCGGTGCTCGGCGATGGCCCGCGCCTGCGCGGCCCGCAGGTCGCTGAGCAGCACACCCGCCGCCGAATGCAATGCCAGCCGGCGCATCAGCGGTCCGGCCGCGCTCCAGGTGAACGTGAGCACGACCGCCAGGATGCCAAGGACCACGACCGCTTCGAGCAGCGTGGCACCGCGGGACTGCCGTCCGGCCATGAACCGGCCCCCTGTGCGCCGGTCCGGAACCTATCACAGCACACTCCCTCTCCTCGGCCAATGCCTCACCTGGGTCTTCTGCTCCCGACAGCACTGCACGGCCGGGGAGCCGGCCGTGCAGGAGCGTCAGGCACCACGCGCGCGCGTTACCTCACGGGCAGCGGAGGGTTGAGGGCGATCAACCGGTCAAACGTCGCCGCCCACTTCGCCTGGTCGCCGGTCAGCGCATACAGGTCGAGCAGCGCCAGGAGAGCCCCGAACATGCCCGGCCGCAGCTGGAGCGCCCGTTCGAGTTCGGCGATGGCCCGCGACGCGAACTCGCTCCCGTAGGGAGCCACTCCGAATCGGAAGAGCCGGAAGCCGTGCAGGTAGGCCACGCCGAGCCAGTAGTGCGCATCCGCGTCGTTCGGGTTCTGCGCGATGGCGGCGACGTAGGGCCGGATCGCGGCCTCGAACTCGGCCTGCGTGTAGATCTGGGTCGCGTTAAACGACGGGAGCGCGGCGCCGGCCGGAATGGCGGCGAGCAGTAGGATGAGCACTGCCGTGACGCACGAACGTGTCATCATTCGCCTCAGTCCCTCAGGATGCTCGGCGTGATCAAGAAGATCAGCTCCGTATTGCGCACGTCGGTTGTCGTGAACCGGAAGAGCTCGCCGAGGATCGGGATGTCGCCGAGGAGCGGCACTTTGATGGTCTGCCGACGTTCCTCCTGGCTGATCAACCCGCCCAGGAGAATCGACTGGCCGTCGGCCACGGTCAGGGTCGTTTCCGCGGACCGTGTGGCGATGCGCGGCGCCCGCGTGCCCTGGGTCGTCGTGATGATCTCGACGACGGAGCTGACTTCGGGCTTGATCGTCACGGTCATCAGCCCGCCGGTGTTGATGCGCGGCGTGACCTCCAGCTTCACGCCGACGGGCACGAACGTGACGGTTTGCGTCGTGGTGCCCGGTGTGGATCCTGGGACGGTCTGGACGACCGGAAACTGGTCACCCAACAGGATCGAGGCCCGGTTTCCATCCAGCGTGGCAATCCGCGGCGCGGCCAGGACCCGGCCGTTCCGCTGGTCGATCAGCGCGCGCAGCTGGAACAGCACCAGCGCCTGATCCGCAATCTTGAAGAGGATGCTGCCGCCCTCGAGCTTGAGTTTGAAGATCCCGCCGATCTCGTCAAACAGACCAAGTTCCGTCAATGACGACCGGTTGACCTCGATGGCGTGGACCTGGATGAGCACCTGTTGGATGCGGATGTCCAGCGTCGCCAGGACCTTGCGGACTTCCTCGTGCTGCGCGGCCGTGGCCGTAATCAGCAGCGAGTTGGTCCGCGGATCGACCGCGACGCGGATTCCAGGCACCGCGGCCGCGATCGCGGCCCGGATGGCGTTGACGTCGCCGAACGCCAGCCGGTAGGAAATCGTCTCCGGCACCTCCGCCGGGGGCTGCAGCCGCTCGGCGGAAGTGATGATCAGGTTGTTGCCGATGCGGCGGAATCCCAGGTTGTTGGCCTCCAGGATGAACCGCAGCGCTTCATCGCACGTCACGTTGACCAGCCGCAGCGTGATGGACCCCTGGACGGACGCGTCGGTCACGATATTCCATCCGCACAGTTTCGCCAGCGCGCTGAGGACTTCAGGCAGGGCGACGCCGCGGAACTCCAGCAACCGGATCACGCCGGTCGGGGCCGGCGCAGGCGCCTGGGCCGCGCGCGGTGGTGCCTGGGCCACGGCCGCGGCGGGAGCCGGCTGCGGCGAGGCGGGTGGCGCCTGCGCCACCGGTTTGCTCGGCGCCGGCGGCTGGGCCGCGGGCACCGGTTTTGCCGGGGCCGGAGCTGCGGCAACGGGCGGCCCGCCCAGCATCGGCACGCTCACGGCGAGCGTGGTCGCCGACGTCTTGGTCACGTCCACTTTCAGCGGCGCGGTGAGATCGATCACGACCCGCGCGATGGCCGGACTATCCTGGAACTGTCCGACGCGGACGCGGCTCACCGGTCCGCGGTCGATTTCCGTCGTCGTCCGGATCTCATCGTCGACGATGGCGTCGAGGATGTCGACGACTACCCGCAGCGGTGGTGGGGTCGTGACCTCGGTCACCTGGTAGACGATGGGTCCAGTCGCGACGATGCCGATGACGAGTTTGGACCCGAAGTCCTTGACCGTCACCGCCGTGACGCGTTTAGGTGCGGCGACCGCCGTGCTCCCCAGCGAAGAAAGCGCAAGAATCAGTGCCAGACACACGCTGAGGAGGGCCAGGCGGGGGGCGCTACGCACCCCAGAAATTCGCTGCGCAAATTTCTGGGGACCCCAATGCCAAGAGTGCGACATGGCGATCATTCACCTCCCATGGGAACGTCAAACCGTATGCCGGCCCGGATAAACGTTACGACGCGGCGGACCGGATCGATCCTGACCACTCTGAGATTGCCGATTACTTCGCCTTCGGCGACGATCTCCGTGCGCCCGTCGACGCGGATGATGGCCACCGCCTTCGTGTCCGCGATGATCCCCAGCACGGCAATGCCCGCGGACGGCGACGGCGGGGGCGAAGGGGCCGGTGCGGGTCCGGGGGCCGGTGCGGGTCCGGGGGCCGGCGTGCCGCCCGGACTACCGGGCAGCGGCGGCGGCGGCAGCGGTATTCCGCCGGGACCACCGGGCAGCGGGGGCGGCGGCAGCGGCGGGGGCGGTGTCCCCGGCGACGGGGACGGCCCCGACGGTGCCGATGGAGACGCAGCCGCCTTCACCAGCGGGATAAACGGATCGGCGCGGCCGGTGGGGCCGGCGGGAACCGCGGATCCCGGCGTCGGGGTGGGTGGGGCCGGCGGCGGCACGGGGGTGACGACAGGCGGCGCCGGCGCGGGGGCAGGCGCGGGCCGGCTCGCCCGTGTCCCGGTGCCGAAGAGCCGTCCGGCCAGCAGGTATCCGACGACGGCAATCATCCCGATCGCGATCGCCCATCCCGCGATCGGGTTCTTCCTGAGGAATTCTCGGACTGCCGCCATTTACCGTGCCTCCTTGCGCAACACGTAGGTTTCCACGTCGAGATCCACGCTGAGTTTAGGAACCGCCTTGGGCGCCACCGTCACCCGCTTGACCACAATGAGGCGCGGGAAATCTTGCAGTACGCTCATCAGCCGCAGGACCTGGGCGTAGGTCGCCTCCATCGTCAGTTTAATCGGAAAACGATTGTATGCTCCCGCGGCGGCGGGAGCCGGTGCTCTGGTCCCAGGACGCGGCGCCGCGGCCCTGGCGCCCGCGCGGGCCGGTGCCGGTGCGGCCCCTTCCTGCACGGTCTCCAGTCCCCCCGGCTTGATCGACAGGAGGTTGATGCCGACCGCGCGGGTGGTGCGTTCAAGCTGCACCAACAGCAGCGGGACGTCCTTGCTCGTGGGGAGCTTGGATTCCACCGCGGCGATGAAGGTTTGGAGTTCGGCGAACTCCGCTTCCAGGCGCTCGCCCAGGCGCGACGTCAGCTCCATCCGCTCGAGCTGGGCCGCTCGGTCGGACAGGGTCTCACTGAGCTGCCGATACTCCGCCTGCTTCGGCGTGTAGATCAGGTAGAAGAATCCGACGAAGCTGATCACCACCAGCCCGATGATCAGGAGGAGGCGTTCGCGCCGGCTCATCGCAGCACCGCCTCTTTGCGTTGCACCGTCAGCCTCCCGACCAGCGAGAAGTTGACGACCTCGCGGCCGCCGAATGGCTGCTTTTGACTCACCACCATGTCGATGTCCGAAAACAGCGGGGAGCCTTCCAGGTTCACCATGAACCGCGCCACCGCCGTGTACGTCAGGCCGAAACCGAGGATGTTGATGCTGCCGTCCTCGCCCGCGGCCACCTGGGTCAGCCAGACATCTTTGGGCATCACGGTCCGGACATCCTCCAGGATGGTGTCCCACGGCACGCGCGCGGCTTCCAGCCGCTGCAGCAGCTGCTGCTTGCGCTTCGCCGCCTCGATCTGCGTCCGCAACGCTTCGACTCGTGCCACCTGCGGCTTCAACGCCTCGATGCGCTCATCGATGCGGGCGATCTCCCCGCGCACGCGCGCATTGCGGGCGTTGAAGAGGATCGTCGTCAACACGGCCGCGGCCGCCACCACGCCGACCAGCAGCAGGACCAGCGTGCGCGGCGGAATACCCGGCCGGCGGAGTTGCTCGCGGGGGAGCAGGTTGATGCGGATCATCGCTCGGCTCCTCCCCGCAGGGCGAGGCCGACCGCGGTCGCCATCGCCGGCGCGGCGCCTTCGCGTTCGGCCGCAGGCATCACCTTGTCCGGTACCTCGACCTCGACAAAGGGATTCCCGACGACCGCGGGCACCCCCAACTCCAAGGATAAGAACCGGTCCAGATTCCGCAGGCGCGCGGTGCCGCCGCTGAGCACCACCTTGCCGACTTTGCTCCCTCGCCAGCGAGTCTGGAAGTAGTCCAGTGACCGGCGGATTTCCGTGGATAGATCGCCGAGGATCGGCAGCATCACGTCGTGCAGCGACAGGACGGTCCGGTCGTCGGGGAGCGGCTCGCCTTCGAGCAGCACCGTCCCCTTGTCTTCCTTCAACTGCGCGGCCGACTGGAATTCCATCTCCATCCGGTTGGCGACGGCTTTGGTGAGGCTGTCGCCGCCGATGTTGACGTTGCGGGTCAGGCGGAACTCCCCGCCCTCGGTGACCATGATGTCGGTGCTCTCCGCGCCGATGTCGACGAACACGGTCGCGCCCTCGCCGTCGGTCGTGGCCTGAGCGTTGAGCGCGCGCATCACCGCGAACGACTCCACGTCCAGGACGAAGGGCTGCAGGCCGGCCGCCAGCAGCGCCTGCATGTGCCGGTCGACGATCTCACGGCGGGCGGCGACCAGCAGCATCACGACTTTCTTCTGGCCGTCTTCCACGCTCTCGCCGATGACGTCGAAGTCCATGTTCACTTCCTTCGCACCATACGGAATGTAGCGCTCCGCTTCAAACCGCGCCGCCTGCTTCAGCTCGCTGTCGGTCATCGGCGGGAGTTTCAGCTCGCGGACGATCACCGCCTGGCCGCCGACGGCGGACACCACGCGGCCCGCCCGGATGCCTGAACCGGCCAGCACTTGACGCACCGCCACGCCTAGCGCCTGCGGCTCGATGACCGCCCCCTCTTTGACCGCCCCCGGAGGCGTCGGGCCGCTGCCGGCGTGCACCATGCGCCACTTCGCTCCGGCGGCCTGGACCTCGACGGCCTTGATGGCATGGCTGCCGATGTCCACCCCGATGAACGACTTCGTTCCAAATAGCGCCATAGTCGCTGTCTCCTATCGCTCAGTCCGTTTCCGGTTCCCGGTTCCCGGTTCCCTGTTCCCGGTTCCCTGTTCCCGGTTCCCGGACGTCAGCGCTCCCACCAAGCTTTGCCAACCACGACCGACCGTCCCAGCGGGACGCTGGTGTACTGCGACCCGCCGTCTACTTCGATGTTGCCGCTGAGGCTCAAGGTATTCTGGGCGACCAGCCCGCCATGGATCTTCGGGTTTCCGCCGCCCATCGTGTTCTCGGCCGTCCCGTTCACGATGATGGTGCCCCAGTACTCAAAGGTCCCGTTGATGCGCAGGTTCCCGTCGACGACGACGGTGCCGTGGCCCTCGAGGTTGGAATTGATGTTCCAGGTCGTGCTGCTGTCGCCGTCCAGCCAGACGATGATCGGCCGGTCCGTCGCCGGCGTGCAGGTCATCTCGGGCGACTTGCACCCGAAGTCCCCGCCGGTGATAGTGCACGTCCCGGTGCAGCTGACGCGCCGGTCGTAGTTGCCCTCGACGGATGAAAAATCTGGGAACGGCGGCACCGCGCCGAACTCGGGGTGGTTCTTCAGCGCCGTCGTCTTGTCGTATTCCAGCGACACGGTGCAGCCCGCCGGTTCGCCGACCGCCTCGCAGAACACCCAGTAGTTCTCAAACCACTGCTCGAAGACGACCTTCTTGAACAGCCGGGTCACCGATGCGTCGCTCTCGTCGGTGAACGTGATCGAATCGTACCGGTACGGCAGACCGCACGGCAGCGCAGCGCTCACCGCGTAGTCCGTCCCGGCGGAGGTATCTTTGTCAAACCCGTAGCGATCCTTCGTGACCGTCGTGCAGCTCGGATTGCACGTGTCGGTGGCCAGGAACCCGGTGATCTGTTCTGTGGGCAGCGACCCGCCGCCGCCGGCCACGCACTTGAGGGTCTGGTCGGCGATGTCCTCACCGGTATCGGAGGCGACGTTCTCCGTAAGCCGCGTGCCCGGGTACCACTTGGTGGTGTCCGGAGGCGCCAGGGTCTCGCACGCGGCGTGCGTGTAGCATGGCCCCACCTTGCTGCCGCCCGTCCCCTTGCTGACGCGCCAGCCGGTGTAGGTCAGGGTTTCCGCGTCGCTCGGATAGCTCTTGTACTCGAAGAACGTCCGGGAGTAGGCGTCGCCGTCGCTGATGTCGGCGCTGCCCTGCTCCTTGACCCGTTCCGCGAACGTGATGTTCGGAGGGAACGTCAGTGTGCGCATCAGCACCAGCGTGCTGAGCGTGCGCGTAGACCGTCCGACCGTGGAGGTCACGCTGATCTGCATGTATCCGGAGCTCACCCCGACGACGCGGCGCGTAACGATCACGCTCGTATTGCTGTCGAGGGAACTCGTCCACGGGGTGGCGCCCGTGTAATACGGGCGGCCTTCCTCCATCCGCTTGATCGCCTCGGTCAGTCCCGCCTGGGCGAACTCCACGGCGCGGATACCGTCGCGCTGCAGGCTGGAAATGACGACCTCGTTTCCCGAGACCGTCAGCATCGAGGTGATCAGGATGAACGTCAGCGCCATGAACAGCAAGACCGTCACCAAGGCGGCCCCGCGCTCGCCGTGCGCTGCTCGATCTGTGTGATCCTTCAACGTGCCGGGCATCGCAATCACCCTTTCCGCGGGGGGCGGCTCAGTTTCGCACCACGACTTGCCCGTCGAGCAGAATCTCCTGCGCCGGAACGGTACTCCCCTGGACGACCGTCTGACCCCTCGCCTTGAGGGAGATCGTCACGACGCCGCCGCTGAGGGAAACGTCGAAACTCTCGACGTAGGTCGCGATCACGTCTCCCCCGCTCAGCGATGTCGCGAGCGTCGCCGCCGGCGCGGTCAGCTGTGCGGTGACCCGCTTGAGGTCATAGACGCCGTCGCCGTCAGTGTCTTCCACGTAGTATCCGACGTAGCGTTGCCAGATCGGCGTGTAGGTACCATACGGAGCAACCGGATCGCTCGCGTAGGGGGGACCCGTGAGAGCGGTCACAAACGATGTGAAGCATCCCGTGTTGTTCATGTAGCTCGGGTCGGTGTCATTTCTGACGTACAGGCAAAACACCGAAGTGTCCGCCGCCAGCCGCGCCGAGCGGAAGACCACCGACCGGGCCCCCGTCGCTCCGCTGATGAAGAGGTCCGCCGACTCCGGCGACGACTCCCGGATCTCACGCACGACACGTTCCACCGCGATGCGCGCGTTCTGCTGGACGTCGGCGGCGAGTTCGGTCTTCTTCGTGCTGCGGTTGGTGGCGAAGAAGAGGGAATCCACCATCAGGAACAGCAGCGCAAAGACCGCCAACGCCGCCAAGAGTTCGACGAGCGTCACCCCGGCTTCGCCCCGGCCCCGCATCGCCGCCCTCATCGGATGAACCGGTCCACGGTAACGCTGCGTGACCGGCCTCCGATCTGCCACGTCAGGGTTGAACGGACGCGGGCCAGCGTCTCGTTGGTGGTCACCGTCGTGCTGAACTTGTTCGTGCCGGTATTCCAGTACCAGGTCTCGATCAACACTTCCAGCTTGGTCCAATCCAGCTGGTAACCCTCGCCGGGCGGCTGCGGATAGCCGGTGAGGCCCGTTGGCAGGCCGATCTCCGGAGAGCAGCCGGTGCCGACGCAGTAACTCCCCGCAGGTGCGTTCGCGCTGCCCTTGCTGGCGATGAACTCCTCCAGCGCGTTCAGATACACACTGGCGGCGGTGATGTCCCGCGCCGCGCGCGTGGTCACAAATCCGGTCGGCAGCCCTTCGAACAGCCCGCTGTTGGTCGCTCCCAAGACGCCGACGGCCCCCACGACGACCATCGCAAAGATCGCCAGGGAGACAAGGACCTCCAATAGTGTGAATCCGCGCTCGCCGCGCATGTGCTCTACCGTTCCACCTTCACCCGACCGGATGCCGCGGACTCAACCACGACCCGCAGCGTGACCCCTGACCCTCTCGCCTGGACGATAACCTCGCCCGTAGCGGCGGCGTCACCCAGCTTCTGGAAGACCGCGCAACTATGCGACGCGTCAATCGCCGCGTCGCAGTCCGGAAAGTCGTCTTCTCCTGACGCGATCTCGATGCTGTCCGGCCATTCCGGCGGCAGCACCTCGCGCGAGGCGGTCCACACGCCGCCGACGTCCTTCCAGACGGCAACGCCGGCGGAGCCCGTGTAGAACTCCACGGCGTAATCGACCCCCTCCGCCATCGCCGCCGCCTGGGCGCGCCGCAGTTCGTTGACGACGATGTTGGCCGCGCGCTGCAGGTTGTAGCTCTCGCCGACCTGCCGGATGCCCAGCGTCAGAATCGCCATCACGATCGCCGACACCCCGACCACCACCACCAGCTCGATGAGCGAAAACCCTGCTTCAGACGGGCGTTCCCCCCGTTCGAACACGACAGGTCCATGGTGGACGTCACCCCGCTGAACAGTCGGGTTCGAACGGGGTTCCGCGCGCTTGCTCATGGGGAGGCCTCTGCTCATCATGCCCTGCTGCGAGAGGGGCTAGACCGCCGCGCCAAGAGGTCATCCAGCAGGTGGACGTCCAGCTCGCGCACCGCGCGGAGCGCCGGCGTGTTCCCCAAGAAGGCGTCCGCACCGTCGACCACCGCCGTCGCCAGCTGGATGGCTTCCGGCGTCGACAGCCGGTAGCGCGCCCGCAGGTCGGCCGCCTGCTCGGTGACGGCGATGTCGCTGCGCCGGAGCTCAAGGTTCGGAAACGTCGCCAGCGCCGACCGGTAGCTGTCCACCGCGGCCTGGTGCCCGAGCTGCTTCGGGCGCGCCAGGATCTCGACGAGTGCCAGCGACGACGTGACCGCGGTGATCCGCCCGGACTCGATCAGGCCGAACAATTCTTCCGTCATGCGGCCGTACACGGAGTGATTGCTCAGGTGGTAGATGAAGACGACGGTGTCGAGCCCGATGCGCCGGTAGCGGGACATCGCCGCGGTGATGCCTGTCCCGTTCCCGCGTGAGGGCCGTTGGCCCGCCTGCGGCTCCCGCGCTCCCGCGCTCCCGGCTTTGGGGCGTTCTACCGTCGCCATGCCCGCCGCTCTTTCTGCATGTAGGAGTCGACGTCGACACCCTTCCACACCTCGCGGTGCAGACCGGCCAGGTGCGCGGTGTAACTCGCGGGCTTGGGGACGAGCAGCAGCCCGCGGCGGCTGACCTCGACGATCAGCTCATCGCCTTCGCGGACGCCCAGCCGCTGCCGGACTTTCTTGGGCAGCACGACCTGGAACCGTTTGCCGACCCGGACCGTAATCGCCACGCCTCGCCTCAGACGAAATATTCGATTGTCTGACAAAGTGAGAAGTATTCAGGAAACTACCACAGTTTCCGCGACTAGACAAGGAGCAAGACGGGGGCCAGGACGAGAAAGAGAAGTTTACGGGCGTTTTTCTCTACGAGTCAATCACTGGGCTGGTGGAGGGCCGCGTCGAAACCATCGCGGCCTACAGGCCGACGTACCAACGGATGAGGGGGTCAGCCGCGTACAGGGCGATGAGGGCGCCCGTGGCAAGCGCAGGACCGAAGGGGATGGGGTCCTTGCGCGTGCGGAGCCCGGCGACAATGAGCGCCACGCCGACCGCCGCGCCGCCGATGAACGCCAGGAGGATTCCGACGGCCGCGTCCGGCCATCCGAGGAACGCACCGAGCATGGCGGCCAGCTTGACGTCTCCGCCGCCCATCCCGCCGCGGCTGAGGAGCGCGATCGCCAGGAACACGAGCCCCGCCCCCGCCGCCACGATAGCCGCATTGACCAGACGGCCGCCCGCGGCCGCCAGGAGCAGCCCCGCCACGATCCCCGGATAGGTAATCACGTTCGGGACGAGCCGGTGTTCCAGATCGATGAAGAAGATGGGAACGAGCAGCAACGTCAGCAGCGAGGCGGTGAGCCATGCCAGCCATTCACCGGACGGACCGAAGCGCAGCCAGGCGGCCGTCAGCAGCAGTCCGGTGACCAGCTCAACTGCGGGATAGCGCCAGCTGATCGGGCGCCGGCAGTACCGGCAGCGGCCACCGAGGAGGAGAAAGCTGACCAGCGGGATGTTGTCCCACCACCGGATCGCCCGGCCGCAATGCGGGCAGTGCGACCCCGGCAAGACCAGGGACTCGCCGCGTGGGAGCCGATGGATGACGACGTTGAAGAAACTGCCGAAGACCGTGCCCGAGACGAAAATGATGAGCGGGGGGAACCAAGCAGGTGGCAACCCTCACCCCCTCCCTCTCCGCAACAACCCCAGCGCAGCGGCCACCGACTCCGCGTCGGCTGCCGACGGCTCCCGCCCCCCGTAGCGCCACTGCTCGAAGGAATTCGTGATGGTCGCGGCCGCGGGCCGCAGCGCAGCGGGGAGCCCGTCAGTGAATTCACGCGGCGTTTGTGGACCCACGCGAGGGTAGCCCCGCCGCGCCAGCAGGCGCAACATCTGCGCGTAGGGTTCCTCGGCCCCCCTCGCGCTGCCCTCCCCCCACAGCAGGCCGGGGGCGCGCCGCCGGCGCAGCAGCACAAGCGTCAGCGCCAGGACCGCCACGGCACCACCTGAGGGGTCGACGCCGCGCAGAGCCCGCGCGTGCAGCCGCTGTGCTCCGGTGAGCACTGCGCTCCACGCCACCCGGGTGCGCCCGGCGATCCACGAGGCCGCGTTCGCCGCCAGCCAGCGTCCGGGTCGCTGGCCCGCAAATTCCTCAGGAGACGCAAACCCCGGCGTGGCCTCGAACTCGATCCACCCCACGCGCGGTACGTACACCTCCACCCAGGCATGGGCATCGGAATTATAGACTTCATAGAACCCGGTCAGCAGGTTGTACCGACCGGTGGTGTAACCTGTGACGAGCCGCGCCGGCACTCCGGCCGCGCGCAAGAGGACTGCCATCGCGCTGGCGAATACTTCGCACGCTCCCTGGCGTGATTCGAAGAGGAACTCGTCGACCGCGTCGGTCCCGGACGGCAGCGGCGGAGCCTGCAGGGTGTACGCGTACCCGCGGGAGAGAAACCGCTGGACCGCCACGGCCTTTCGGTAGGCGGTGGGCAGACCCGCGGTGATCTCCTCGGCGAGGCGCGCCACGCGCCCGGACATCCGGGGCAGGCGAAGATAGCGATCGGCGATCTCAGGCGGCACCCGCTGATCGGCCGACCGCAGCAGCGCCGGCGCGGGAGACGGAACGCGGCTGATGACGCTGTAGATGATGCCCGCTTCCAGCGGGACGGGACTGCGCAGGCCGGCGTACCGGTCCACGTCGATCCCGCTGGTCGGGAAGTACACCTCGGACGCGCGGTAGGCGCTGAAGATGACGTTGGGCTGCGGGGCCTCGATGTAGAAGGTCTGGATGAGCGGCTCCGATCCCGCCGGCCAGGGTTCATCTGCGGTAAAACGCAGTGGCACCCGGCCCCGCACGATCTGAAACTCCGTGACGGCGGGGTCGCTCATCCGCCAGCCCGATCCAGTGTACTCGTCAAACGCCAATCCACGCCAGAATGCGGGACGAGTGGTCCGCACGCGCAGCACGAGATCGTGGGTGAGGACGCCTCGCAATCGCAGGTCGACGTACGTGGAGAAACCGACGTAGCCCGTGGGATTGAACACCGGTGGGGCATCGGAAATCTCCTGCCCCGGCGCGTCGGGATACGCGGGATTGTAGATCCGGCCCTGGAGTTGGAGCTGCCGCGCCAGCCACGGCGATACGGTGATGCCCGGCGTTCGATAGCCCTCGACCCGCGGCACGGCGACGAACAGGAGTACCGCTCCCGCCATCACCGACAGCAGCAGGGCCGCGCTGGCCTGGAACACCGGCGACATCCTCGACCGGACCGGCGCGGGTGCGGCTGCCGGATCGTCCGGGAACATCTGCATCGTGACCAGGGCGACCGCGGCCGCCGCGGCGAACGGGATGAGCCACAGCCCGAATGCTGCGTCGCGGGCGTACGCCGCTCCAACCGCGATCAACACAACGGAACTGATCAGCGAGTACTTCAGATCCCGCCGCCGCGGGACGTCGAGGCTGTGCAACGCCTGCAGCCACAAGAACAACCGCACCAGAGCGATTCGCGGGTCGTATGGATTGGCCAGCAGGGAACTCAGAAAGTCCCGTGCGACCAGCACGATCGCCAGCGCCACAGCGACTTTCAACCAGACGTTCCGGGCGTGGCGCCGCCGGTAGCTCACCCAGTACCCCACCGTGATCAACCCGCCGGCGAGCAGTGCCTGGCTGGTGAACTCCTCAAACACACCCACGGCGCCCACGGCGACCAGAACCGCGACGAGCACAGTCAGCCGCACGGCAATCGACTCTTCTGGCTGGTGTCTCATCGTGACTCGTGACTCGTGACTCGTGACTCGTACCTCGTAAGTCCTGAATCGTGAATCGTGGATCCCTCGAGTTGCGCGCGCAGATTATCGCCGCCGCGCGCGACCACGGCCGTGCAGGGGATGTCCCGCGCGGCGAAGTATTCGACGCTTCCTGGATCAGCCGTAAACACCACGACTGGAGTGCCAGGAACACAGACCGCCTCATAGACGCGAGCCGGCGGCATGGCCCCCTCACCCTCGCCCTCTCCCCACCGGGGGAGAGGGAACGGCTCGATGGCCGCGAGCCATCGCATGACCACACGGTGGGAGGGCCCGGCTTCCGCCGGAGTTCCATTGACACTGCCGATGACGCGAACCGGCTGGCCGGTGCGGGTCATCGCGTCGGCGACCGATGCGACCGCGCGGACCAGATCCTCAAACACCTCCTCGCCCCCGTGGAGGAGAGGGTGCGGCCCCGAGCGGGTGTCGAGCAACAACACGCTCGCTTCCTGCGCGTCCCGTTCATATTCACGAATGACCAGCTGTCCACGCCGCGCGGTACTGCGCCAGTGGACGTGGCGCAGGCTGTCGCCTTCGCGGTAGTCCCGTACGCCGTAGACCTCAAGTCCGGCCCGCGCCGCTCGGGCGACGACCGGTTCGGCGCTGTCCCGTCGGCCGGCCGCTCGCAGCGGTGCGAGGCGCCAGATGCGCGGCAGGACCGTCAGAGTCGACGGGACGCGCACGGTCCGGCGAGACCAAAACCATCCGGCCAGGCCCGATGATGCAACCGTCGTGGTGCCCCCGGCGTGCAGACCGCGGCGCAGCGCCGTCGCCCGGTACTGCACGCGGACCGGACGGCCCGGCCAGACGATTGGAACGCGCGCGCGGTGTCCGGTCATCGCGGGCCCAAGATCGCTCAGTTCAAGGAAGAATCTTGGAAGCCGCCGGCTCCGCACCTCGAGGGTGACAGTGAAGCGATCTCCCTCGTGCACCTCCCCAGGCGCGGATCGGGAGATCTGCAGTCCCCGCACGGACCACACCGCGCTGGCGGCGGCCGCGACCAGGACGCCGACCAGGAAGGTATCAACGGCGTACATCCATCCGGCCTGTAGGTTCACCGCCACGAAGAACAAGAAGGCGGCCAGCGCCGTGACGACAATGGCGTCGCGCGTAACCTTCATCGCCCCGAACCACTCGCGGTGCTCGGATTCGGGGCAGGCCCCGCACCACTCGTGCCCCGCGCGTTGGGGACGGGCGGCACTCCCGGGATCGGCACGCGAGCGAGTACTTCATCGATCACGGCAGCGGGGTCGTCGGTCCGCGCCCTGGTCAAGAGACGGTGCTGGAATACGGAGGGCGCCAGGTGTTTGAGGTCGTCGGGGAGCACGTAGCCACGGCCCCGCACCAGTGCCCAGGCCTGCGCCAATCTGGTCAATCCCTGCGAGCCGCGTGGGCTGACGCCGAGCTCGACGGCGGAGTGCGTCCGGGTCGCGGCGGCCAGATCGACGGCGTAGGCCACCAGCGAGCGGTCGATGCGCACGGCTCGGGCGGCAGCGCGCATGGCGAGCACCGCGTCGGCATCACACACCGCCCCGACGCGCTCAATGGGCGGCGCCAGCTCGGCGCGCTCGATAATCTGTACCTCGTCGGCCGCGCTGGGGTATCCGAGCGACGCGGAAGCCAGGAAACGGTCCAGCTGACCTTCGGGCAGCGGGTACGTCCCGTACTGTTCGAGGGGGGTGCTGGTCGCGATCAGGAAAAACGGCGTCGGGAGCGGATGTGCCGCGCCCTCGATCGTGACCTGGCGTTCGTCCATCGCCTCGAGGAATGCCGCCTGCGTGCGCGGCGTGGCGCGGTTCAGCTCGTCGGCCAAGACGACGTTGGCGAACACCGGCCCCGGGACGAAGCGCAGCGCGCCGCCGCGGGCATCATAGACCATCCCACCGGTGATGTCCGACGGGAGGAGGTCCGGCGTGCACTGAATCCGCTTGAAGATCCCACCGGTCGACACCGCGAGCGCCCGAGCGAGCATCGTCTTCCCAACCCCGGGGACGTCTCGGATCAGCAGATGGCCGTCGGCCAACAGCGCGCTGACGGCGAGTTCGAGCGCCGCCCGCTTGCCGACGATGACGGCTTCCAGGTTGCGGAGGATGGCCTCGATGCCCGCACGGACATCGGTCTGCAGCGTCATGAATTCATGATACACGCCCCGTACCAAAGGCGACAGTTTCGCCGTACGATCCCGCAGCATCTACGCGTCGCCGTGGTACGGGGCACGGTGCATCACGAACTCCGCCATCGCGCGCGCGAATCGCTGCGGAGAGAACCGCTGCGCGTGAGCGCGGATCGCTGCGGAGTCGAATCGGCCGGGCTCGAACTCCCCGACGGCCATCCGGAGCGACGCGACCGACTGCTCGTCAAACAGCGCTCCCGTCCGGCCGGGGATCACCGTCTCGAGCACCCCGCCCCGGGCGTAGGCGATCACGGGCCGCCCGCAGGCCTGCGCTTCCACCGGCACGATGCCGAAATCTTCCTCCCCCGGGAAGATCAACGCACGGCAGCCGCGATACAGCTCACGCAGCCCCGCGTCGTCGACCTGCCCCGCAAACCGCACCGTCGGGCCTGCCATCGTACCCAGCCGTGCGCGTTCGGGTCCGTCGCCGGCGACGACGAGTGGCAGACCCAACTGAGTGCACGCGAGCACGGCAAGATCGACGCGCTTGTACGGGACGAGACGGGACACCACGAGAAAGTACCCCTCACCCTCCCCTCTCCCCAGAGGGGAGAGGATGTCGAGGATTCTCCCCTCTCCCCCTTGAGGGGGAGAGGGCAAGGGTGAGGGGGTGAAAAACTCGACATCTACGGGCGGATAGATCACCGTCGCCTCTCGCCCATAATGCGCTTTGATGCGGCCGGCGACGTGCTGCGAATTCGCGACGTAATAGTCGACGCGCTGCGCGGCCGCGCGATCCCAGGCGCGCAAAGCGGCGAACGCCATCCGTGCCGCCGGCCGGGCCAGCGATGAAATCGAGCGCAGATAGGTCGGTGCCTGATCCCAGGCGTACCGCATCGGCGTATGGCAGTAGCAGATGTGCACGGCCCCGTTGGGGACCCGCACCCCGTGCGCGCAGGCATGGCTGCTGCTGATGACGACGTCGTAGCCGCGCAGGTCGAACGAGCGGAACGCGAACGGCATCGCGGGCAGGAGCGACCGGTGCCGCTGCCGCGCGCCGGGCAGCCGCTGCAGCCAGCTGGTCCGCACGGGCAGGTCCGCAAACGACGGGGGAAGCCGATTCGGATCATAGAGCGCCGTGTAGACCGGCGCCTGCGGAAACAACTCATGCAGCGCCAACAGGACGCGGTCCGCTCCGCCGAGCGTGATGAGCCAGTCATGGACGAGCGCAATGCGCAAGCGGGCAAGCGCGGAAGCAGGCAAGCCCTCGGGTGGCGCCGTCGTGTGATGTGCTTGCACGTTTGCTCGCTTGCGCGCTTGCGGGGTCCTAGTAGGCCCCCCGCCCACTCAGCACCACGCCGACCGTGCGCGCGAGGATGCGCAGGTCCAGTCCGACCGACCAGTGATCGATGTAGTACATGTCGAGCTTGACCCGCTGATCGTAGTCCGGCTCGTTGTGGCGCAGCACCTGCCAGAGCCCCGTCATCCCGGGCCGCACGCGCAGGAGTCGACGCTCCCACGGGCCGTACTTCCGCAGTTCGTCTTCCACGATCGGGCGCGGTCCCACCAGACTCATCTCGCCCTTCAGCACGTTGAACAGCTGAGGCAGCTCGTCCAGGCTCGTCCGGCGCAGCCAGCGTCCAATGCGCGTGACGCGCGGGTCATCGACCAGCTTGAACGCCGCGGCGAAGCGGGACTGCAAGGCAGGGTCTGACGCCAGCGCCTGGTCCGCGCCGGCGACCATCGTACGGAACTTCCACGCCCGAAACGGCAGGCCGCCTTTGCCGATGCGCGGGTGACGGTAGAAGATCGGCCCGGGACTGTCGAGTCGGGTCAGCGTCACAATGATCAGGAACAGCGGGGCCAGGACGATCAGTCCAACGGACGCGCCGAGGACGTCGACCGCGTCCTTCAATCGCTGCCCCCCGCCTGAGAGCGGGTTGGACCGGAGCGTGAGCAGCGGCAGCCGACCCACGACCTCGACGTCGGCGCCTGTCGCCAGGAGGGTGTAGAGGTCGGGGACGATCGCGAACGGAACCCCGGCCTCCTCGCACAATGCCGCAACCCGCAGGGAGCTTTCCCGCAGCGACGAGGGCTGGGCGACCACCACGCGGTGAACGCCCAGCCGGCGCACCACGGGGAGCACCTGGTCTGGGGTCCCGGCCACCGGGAGGCCCGCCACATCCTCGTGGGCATCCGCGTCGAGAAATGCGACGGGGCGCTGGCCGAGTTCGGGATGCGTGCGCAGGGTCGTAGCCAGCGTCACGCCTTCGATACCCGCCCCCACGATCAGCACGCGGCGCACGTCGATGCCCCGCGTGCGCAGCATATCGTACGCCAGCCGGACGATGCCCCGCGCGGCCACCACCAGCGCGAGGCTCCCCGCCCACGCGAACAGGATCCACAACCGTGAGAAGGAGAACGGACGGTAGAAGAACGAGCCGGCGAGGAGGATCATCATCCCGACCGACACGGCGCTCGCCGCCTTCATCGCTTCGTCCAAGAAACTCTCCCTCCGCTCCCGGTACAGACCGTAGGCCGCGAACAGGAGCAGCCACACAGCGATCGTCGGAGGGATGACCGCGAAGTAGGGTTCGGCCGGCGGAGCGTCGAGCGCGGGAACGACCTCCCAATAGAACCGGAGGTAATAGGCGAGCGTGAACGCCGTGGCAACCGCCGCCGCGTCAATGCCGGCAGTCACCAGCGCCCGAAGCTGTCGCCGTCGTGCCTCGCTGAGCATGCCCGCCCCTTGGAACCTACCCGAACCGCGCCCGCGGCAGGCTTCCTCCGCGGGCGGTCAGGACCTTCGTGTATAGTGCGTCCGTCTGCTGGACCATGCGGACGATCGAATACTCCCGGGCGACCCGGTCACGCGCCGCGTCGCCCATCCGCTGCCGGCGCCGGGGGTCCTTCCAGAGCTCCACCACCGCCGCCGCAAACCCCGCGGCATCCCCAGGTGGTACCAGGAGGCCCGTCCTCCCGTCCTCCACCACCCCGGCCAGGGTCGGGAGCCGGCTGCACACCACGGGGATGCGCGATGCCATCGCCTCAAGCAGGATGAGCGGCAGCCCCTCCCACAGTGATGTCATCACCATCACGTCCACAGTGCCCAGCACCTCGGGGATATCGGGACGCGTCCCGGTGAGAATGAGCCGACCGTTCAGACCCAACGCCGCCGTCTCGCGCTCGGCGAGCGGCCGCAGCGGGCCGTCACCCACCAGCAGGAACCTGGCGTTGGGCACTCGCTCCCGGATCTGCGCTGCCGCACGCACAAACGTGAGCGGGTCTTTGTCGGCCACGAGACGCCCGATCATTCCGATCACCGGGACGCCCGGACTCAGCCCGAATTCCGCCCGCCGATCGGCGGCGGCGGGGAAAGCGGCAGGATCGATCCCGTTGGGAATGACCGCGAGGGTCCGTGGTGCGATCCCCCGCTCCGCCGCAGCGAGCGCATCATCAGCGCTGAGACAGATAACCGCGTCGGCGAGCCGGCAGCTCGCCCGCTCGGCCAGCACGGTTGCCGCGTGCTGGATGGGCGGCAGGTGGCGTTTGAACGCAAACGCGTGGGCGGTGTAGACGATCGGCCGGGTTCCCGTGGCCCGCCCCGCCAGCGCGCCGGCCAGTCCGGCCCGGCCGCCGTGTACGTGCAGAATGTCGGGGCGCCTCGGCGCCAGCAGCGCCGCGAGGCGCACCGGCGCGGCGAGGCCCAAGGGCCCGAGGATCTTGACCGACATCCCCAGCTTCCGCAGCTCGATTCCGACCGGCCCATCGCATCCGGCGATGACTCCACTGCTGTAACCAAGGGCGGCGAGCCTCGGTAGTAGCAGCCTCAGGTGGGTCGCCCCACCCCCCACTTCCAGCGTGTTGATGACGTGCAGCAGCCGCCGGTCGGATTGCATCGGATCGCTGCGCATCCGGGCTTACGAGGCGGCCGGGGCCCGCGCCGGGTCGAGGTGCTCGTCGAGGAGCCGCATGATCGCCGCGGCGCGATCGTCCCAGGTCTCCCCCGCCATCTGCGCCGACACGATCTCCGGCGGAAGCGGATGGGTGATGCCCTCCCGCAGGAAGCGGATGAACTCGGCCCTGTTCGTCGCCACGAGCACGCCTCGGCGAAAGCGCCGCGCTTCCGGAATGTCCGTCGCGACGACCGTCTTGCCGGCCGCCAGGTAGTCGTAGAGCTTGATCGGACACCCCGCGATCGTGAGCGGCGTGCGCCGAAAGGGCAGCACGCACGCGTCAAACCCCTTCAGGTACCGGGGAAGGAGCGTGTACGGACGCCGCCCCAGCAGCCGTACGTTGGGCAGGCCGCGCAGCCGCCTGACGTCGGCCTGCGCCGGACCGACGAACACGAAGGTCGCCTCGGGGATCTGTCGGGCGGCTGCTTCCAGTAATTCGACGTCGACCCGGCTGTCGATCGTTCCGACGTAGCCCACAACCGGGCGGGCGACGGCGGCAAGGTCGTCGGCGATCGCCAACTCCGGTGCCAGGGTAGCCCGGAAGAACGCGAAGTCGGTCCCGTTTGGAACGAGGTGGCAGCGCCGGGGACCGATCGCGTCGGTCAGAGCGGCCGACACCGTGAGGATGATGTCCGCCCGGTCGCAGAGCCGTTGCTCCATCCGTCGCACGAGAGCCGGCCGCTGCAGGCGGACAAA
Source organism: bacterium (assembly GCA_036004445.1). Lineage (GTDB taxonomy): Bacteria > Sysuimicrobiota > Sysuimicrobiia > Sysuimicrobiales > Kaftiobacteriaceae > DASXUC01. Next base: position 16,075 of record DASYRL010000068.1, on the reverse strand, counting down.
GGCGTCATGGCGGTCGGCACAGTCATAGACGACCAGGCGTTCGGCGTAACGACCGATCTGACGGTACTGGTCGGGTTCGTAGAGCCACAGAATCGGCCGGCTCCACCCAAGGGCTCGGGCGGCTCGGCGCACCAGCGCGGTCAGCACCCACTGATTGACCGCGTTGATGGCCTCGACGACGCGCCCGAGCGGGAGCATGATGACAGGCGTGTACACCCACAGGTTCGTTGCGACCGGGCGCGGCCGGCGCGCCCACTGCCACAGCTTGCGCACCTTGCGGGGAGCCCTCACCAGCGACAGCAGGTGCGACTGCTCCTCGACGTAGAGGACCGGGTGCCGGTGCGCGAGCCGCGAGAGGATCTGATGCTCCCGCATCGTGAGATAGTCCCAGTCCACCGCGGAAAAGCAGATGATCGGCGGATCGGTCGCAGCGCTCATCGAGGGCCCAGGGTCCAGCCCATGCGCCGGCGCAGCGGCCGCGACATCGCGAGGACGGCCTGGAGCACTCCCCGCACCACCCGGGCCCGCGGCTGGAACACCGGCCAGGCGTACGCGCGGCGCCACAGGTAGACGGGACGGATGGCCGGCCAGAGCCTCCCGGAGCGGGTCAGGACGTGCGTGGCGTCTGCGACGCAGAACGCGTGATCCACCCCGCCTGCCAGCGCGCGGTTCCGCTGCGCCTCCCGCCCCTCCCAGACTCCCTCCCGGCCCCCACGGTGGTGGGAATAGTCGTGCCGCTGATGGACGGCCAGCACCGCGGCGGTCGCATCCACCACCGCGATCCGAGCCGCCCGCGCCGCATAGATCAGCCAGTTGTCCCAGACGGTCCGCCCGAGCGCAAACGGGGGGACGTCGGTGAACTGCCCGCGGGGGAACACGAAGTAATCCGCGGCGATCCAGGGGTCCAGCCGCCCCCGGTGGCGGGCCAGCGCATCCAGAGCGCTCTGCCAGTGTGGATCGCCGAACTCCCAGCGCCCACCCAGGGGCACGTCATACCGGCGCCCGGTCAGCAGGAATGAGTCCCAGCGGCCGGCGGCGGTCTGCGCGGCACGCGGCAGCGTGTCGGTGAACATGACGTCCGCGTTAGCGTAGCAGACGACGGCGTGCTCGGCGTGCGCGGCGGCCAGGGTGAACAGGCTGCTGACCAGCGGCGTACCGAATTCGTTACGGGCGACGTCGGGGACGTGCAGCGCGCCGATGTCGCGGCTCATCTGGTCGGCGCCCTCGGCGTCGCCCATCAAGATGATCTGCGGCCGGGGCCGGAGCGATGCCCAGCTCATGATCGCGTTCCACTGGGCTGCGGCGGCGGCACCCCGGAAGGGTTTGGGGGCGCCAAAGATCGTCAGGATCATTAGTACCACTTCCGCCGCAGGGCGGTCTGGCCGCCGGCTCCCGGCAGCCGGTGGAGACGGTCGACCATGCCGGCTCGGACCATCGCCCGTTTCACCGCCTGGCGCGCTCGAACCGGGAGGACGAAGGATGCGGCGTACTGGAGCAGGCGGAAAGTGATGTAGGGCAGGTTCCCCACATCTGCGGCGACGGCCCGACCGAAAAACGCCAGGGCGGCGCGAGTGAACCCGTTGTTCAGCGCGTAGAACCCGCCCACCAGCCACGCGTTGCTGAGCGCCCGCTGCCGGAACCGCCGCAGGCTCAACGGCTCCGGAAGATCCCCCCGGCTCAGGAACTTCTCGGTCAGCGCGACCTTGGCCCAGCTGGTCTCGAGGTGCTGGCTGATGCCCGGCATGACGCGTACGCCGGCAACGAGGATCGGGACGTGGACGACGACGCCGGCCAGCCCAAGGCGGAGCCAGAGTTCGTGGTCCTTGCAGTACCGGAACTCGGGGTCGAGCCACCCCACCCGCTCGAGGATCGATCGGCGCATGAATGAGCTCGCCTGGGGGATGATGTGGTCGCAGTAGGCCACTGCGTAGGTCAGGTCCCACGGGAGGGGCTGGATGCGCTCGCTGATGACGGCGCCGCCGGCGTCCAGTTCGACGTAGTCGCCGTACACGGCGCCGACGTCGGGATGTTCGTTCAGGTAGGTGACAATCTGGGAGACGGCGTCGACCGCCACGTACACGTCGTCGGCATTCAGCCAGGCGAGGATCGTCCCACGGCTCATCTGCCAACCCTTGTTGATCGCGTCGGCGTGTCCGCGGTCCGGCTCCGACACCCAGCGCACGGACTCACCGTACGAACGCAGCAGGTCAACGGAACCGTCGGTCGAGCCCCCGTCGACGACGACACACTCCAGATGCTGATAGTCCTGAGCCAGGATGCTGTCGATCGTTTGAGCCAGGTACCCGGCGCGGTTCAAGCAGGGCACGACCACGGATACGGTTGCCGTTCGCACTAGCGTCGCGATGGCGCACGCTCCTCTTCCGGCAGTGTGTCTCCGCCCAAACCCCAGTCCGCCGGGTTCGCGAGCAGGGGCCGGCCCGACAGGGCCATCTGGAGGCAGTCCTGCTGGCACCGCTTCAGATCCGTCCACGGCCGTCCGGGGGCGGCCGCGCGGCTGTGCTCCTGATGATACAAGAACACGTCAGGGCCGCGGAGCACATGCAGCCGGCGGCCCGAAAAGTGCGCCATAAACACCAAGTATGTATCCATGAACGAGTGGGACGTGAGCTCGGGGAAACCCCGCAGGGCGAACCAGTCGCTGCGGTGCATGAGCATGAAGTCCCCCGAGGCGTTGGAGAACGGATAGATGAACGACCCATCGCGCAGCGTCTCCCGAACCATCTCGGCCGCCGCCGCCAGCCGGCGAAAGGCCTTCCAGCGGGCCAGCCCCCCTCGGCCGTTCAATTCCGCCGCACGCTCCCGCCCCAGCTCCCACAGGATCCCGAACGCGCTACGGACCCGGGCGGCCGAATCCAGCCAGCCACGGAGGGGCCAGTCCGATGAGTACCAGTGGCCGTTGACGCGGACGATGTGCTCCCTGCAGTAGGCCAGAATGTCATCCGGCGTCCCTCCCTGCGGGATGCCCGAGCGCACGTCATACCGCGGCACACGATAGTACGCTTCGCTGCGCAGCGGCCCGTGCGCCAGCGACGCAACGAGGCCCGCGCTCATGATGACATCGGGGTTCGTGACCAGAATGAACGAGCCCCGGGCCCGCCGCACACCGGCATTCTTCCCGATGTACTCGAACAGCGGCAGCCGCTCCGAATTGGGGAACCGGCGGTGCACCTCGCCGGGGACGCGGATGAACCTCAGCGCTCCGCGCTCCGGGGCACGCCACGGGAGCGCATCGGCGAGGGACGGCCGCCCCGGGGGAGGGTTCCATTCCACGATGACCAGCTCGAAGGAGATCCGGGAGTCTTCCAGGAGTTGGGTAGTCGTGCCGGTGAACACCGCCATCCGCTCCAGGAAGTTCCCCTCGTAGTCGTCGTTGCGCGCGACCACGACGACGCTCAGGCGCGGCCCGCCCGCTGCGGCTAGGTCAGGAGCGCGACCGTCTTGACCCATGTCCGCATGCAGTACGCCAGGAAGTGGAAATACGCGCGCGCGGGGTCCGTCCAGATAAAGCCGGAAAACTGCTCGACGGCATCCTCGAGGCGACTCGCCAGGCTGAGGTAGCACTCAGCGTACCCGCTGCCCTCGAGCGGGACCTCCTTCAACCAGTCGGCGAGTTCTTCGAGCATCCAGATGCAGGCCAGCTCCTGCGTCAGGTCCCGCAGCGGGTGGTGCGCGTTCCGCACGTGGTCGGTGACCGGGGTGCCGACGCGCACGCGGGCGCCGAGATGCCGGGCGCATGCCTGCAGGAAGTATCCCGTGAAAATGTCGCCGTCGCGGTCCATCGGGACGCCGAGGATGGGAGCGCCCATCCGGACGAAGTAGAACGCCGGCACCGCGGCCGCGACGATCGCCGTGTTCTGCGTATTGATCGGCGACCAGGTGTCCGGCCCCAGCAGGACCGACTCCCCGCGGAACGCCCGCACCTGCGGCGCCAGCGCGAGGTGTGTGACGGCGTCGACGTCCGGATCGCGCAGCCACAACCCGGCGTTGACGTGCACCGACCCGCGCTCGAAGCCGCCGCTGAGTTCCGCCTCGGCGTGGCGGTGCCGGTATGGAAAGCCGCGGGGGTAGATGCCCGCCGGTTCCGTCTCGAGCAGACGGCAGACGTTGAACCAGCCGCTGCCGCTGCGGACCGACCGCAGCGTGACCTCCTCTCCCACGACCATGTGCTCGCCGAAGAAGCGCTCCCCGGGCCGCGGGAGATTGTCGTCGTCGATCGAGATGATCAGGTCACACTGCTGCTCGAGGGCCAACAGAAATCCCACGTTCCGTCGGTTGTCGGAGTCGTACGGGATGATGCGCGCGATCTCACCGAGCCGCCGCAGGTAGGCGTCTTGTTCCGGAAGCGAGGGACAGACGACGCGCAGGCCGGTCTGCTGCGCACGCTCGACCTGCACCCGGATCTCCGGCGGCGTTTTCCGGTCCGTCACCACCACGCAGACCACCTCGTCGGTGAGGTCCTCCGCGGCGGCCTGCTGCGCGTAGCGGGCGATGAACTCCCCGGTGCCGATCGTCGTCGCCACGAGCGCCACCCTACGAGGCATGCGATCTCCCCAGGAACCTGGCCGGGACGGCTCCGCGGACGGCGGCCGTCACGAATGCCTTCTCCCGGTCGTCCATCGCATAGCCCCAGACATTCGCCAGCGATCCGGCCAGGAACGCTCCCAGCGCGATGAGGCTGCCCGCCGGCGTCGGGACGGCTGACTTGAAGGCGAGGATCGCGACACAGAGCAGCCCCAGGATACCGAGGTAGCCCGCCGACCGGTTCTCGACCAGCATTCGGACGTTGACGAACTTCCACGGCCGCCCGGCCGCGAGCAGCAGCGCGGCGGACACGATGATCCGAAGGGTCCAACTCACGGCGGCACCGTTGATCCCGTACCCGCGGACCAGAAACCACGTCGCCGCCGCGTAGAATGGGATCTGGACGAGGTGGATGATGGTCACCGTGCGCGCGTCGCCCAGCGCCTGCAGAAAGGTCCCGGACAGCCACGCCACCGAGCTGACCAGGACCCCCACCCCCGCGATCCGCAGCACGGCCGTCCCCCGCAGGAACTCCGGGCCGACCCACACCATCAGAATCTCCGGCGCAAACGTCAGCATGGTCGCGGCCAGGAAGCCCATCGTCAGGGCCAGGTACTTGAACGCGCGGGCGAACCGCACCTGCAGGCCCGCCGCATCGTGCGAGGGCAGGCCGCTCACGACCGGGAACAGCACCGGCATCAGGCTAGCGGGAACGACCAGCGCGCGATTGGCCAGCCCCTGCGGAATCGAGTAGTAGCTCACGGCGGCGATCGCCAGCGACGCGGCAACGAGGAGCCGCTCGAGATACAAGAGGATCGTGACGGCGATGTTCTGCAGGGCGATCCAGCTGCCGTACCGGAGCAGCGCCGACAGCGCCCCGGCGACCTGGCCGGCCTCGGCGGCGCGGGCCACCGGCAGGGACTGCTTCACCAGCACGAGGTAAACGAGCAGCACCGCCAGGTTCTTGGCCGCCAGGAGCATGAACAGCTGCGGCAGCGTGATGCCGAAGACGAGCAATCCGATCAGCGTGATCCCCGCGCCGGTGAGATCGGACGGAATCCGGACCGCGTTGACCCACCCGAACCGCTGGTAGGCCTCCAAGACACCGCGCAGCGTGTTGGTCACGACCACGAGGGCGATCAGGACGGATGCCGCGTAGAACAACTGCGCGGTCTCGCCGATCAGCCCCGGCGGCAGGTGGAGCAGTCGCGTCACGATGACCGGCGTGATCAGATCGAGGCCCAGCGCGCCCAGGACCCCGAGGCCGGCGGCCGCCGCCGCCGCGGTCCACACCACAGGACGGATCAGGCGGACACTGCCGCGCGCGACGGTCTCCGCGACAAAGCGCGTGACCGCCTGGCCCAGCCCGAGTTCGATCAGCCCAAAGTAGCCGACGAACAGCTGGGCGATCGAGAGCACCCCGTACCGGTCGACGCCGATCGTCCGCACGACCAGGGGGACGGTGACAATGCCGAGCAGCACGGTGACCAGTTCACCCGCGATGTTATACCCGGCGTTCTTCAGGACGACGCGTTCGCGAATCTCCACGGACCCTCAGACTACGCGGCCGGACGTGCGGTGACCAGCAGATGCCAGCCGAACAAACGCTCCAGCGCGCGGAACCAAGCGGTGGGCATCCACCGAAAGTACCAGACGCGCTCGTACTCGTAGTGTCGGTACTTCTCGATCACGTAGGGGAAGATGTGGTCCTTCTTGAGCTCAATCACGCGGAAGCCCGGCAGCAGCCCGCGTGCCTCCGCCGCACTGTAGCAGAAGGTCACGGGGGAACCTTCCTGCGCCTCGGAGTACCGGCGAACGAGTTTGGCCGCCCGCCAGAACGCGCCCTTCCCGTATCGGAGGATGATCCACAGCGTCTTCCAGCTCCACTTGGCGTACACCATCAGCCGGATCTCGGTGTGCGGGCCGCAGAACTTCTTGATCTCCTCGATCACGCGTTCCGGATGTGGGGTGTGATGGATGACTCCGAAGGAGTAGATCAGGTCGAAGGGCTGGACGGGGACGACCGCGCTGAGCTCTTCCGCGTTCCCCGCGTAGAAGTGCGCGTCGAGTCCATACACCGAGAACCGGCGGCGGCAGAGATCCAGGCTGCGCGGCGAGAGCTCGACCACCGAGAGGTCGGCGCCGGCCCGGGCGAAGTTGATGGAATCCGTCCCGATGCCGCAGCCGATCTCCAGCACGCGCTTGCCTTTCCAGCGGGCGAACTGGGCAAACTGGGGGATATGCGGCTCCACGAAGTACTTGCGCGATTCCACCTCATCGAAGTACTCGCGGGTGCCGACCGGCTGTGCGGAATGCCGGATATTGCAGGGACGGCGGTCCCAAAAGGCCCGGACCTGCTCAAGCAGCGCCGTCATGGTGCCGTCCCAGAGCGACGTAGGTCACCGCTTTCCTAAACCGTGCCGGTGCCAGGACCCGCCAGCAGTCTACGATGACCGCCGGATTGCTGATGATGTAGCTGTCGTCGATCGCGGCGAACTCGGGCAGCGGCAGAGTGATCACGGTAAACGGGGATTCCGCCATCGCCTGCCTGGCGGATGTCGCGATTCCCACACGGTCGCCGAAATGCCTGCGCGCGGCCGGTGCGGCGAGGGGATCGTAGACGGTGACCGCGGCCCCGGCGTCCAGCAGCGCATTCACGACCGCCACGGCCGCAGACTCGTCGGTGACCGGGGTGTTGGGCTTGTAGGCCAGCCCCAGCACGGCCGCGCGGGCTGCGTGGTGGGTCTTGTAGGCGTCGATGACGAGATCGACCAGCCGGCGGGTCTGGTCCCGGTTGACCGTGTCGGTGGCCAGGGCCAGGTCCGCGCCGACCCCATGGTGGCCGGCGAACGCCGCAAACGCGCGGTTGTCGCGCGGAAAGCACGGGCCGCCATACGGGAGCCCGCCCTTCAGACCCCAGGGTGAGATGCGGTGATCGGCTCCCAGCGCACTCGTGATAGCGTCGACGTCCGCTCCCGGCACCGACGCGCAGATGCTGGCTAGTGTGTTGGCGAAACTGATCTTCATCGTCACGTACGCGTTCAGGCTGAGTTTCGTGATCTCGGCGCTGATGATGGACATCCGCGCCACATACGGGCTGTTCTCGTGCGTCGCGCGGTAGATCTCCGCCAGCGTCTCGCCGGCCCGCTCGTCAGACTCTCCGATCAGCACGAGATCGGGCTGCAGGAAGTCCCGGATCACGCTGCCCAAGGCGATAAACTCCGGGCCGTAGCAGACGCCGAATCCCTCGCCGACTAGTCGGCCGGAGCCTCGTTCGATCAGGGGGATCAGCGTGCCGTCCGTCGTCCCCGGAGAGACCGTCGACGTGACCACAAACAGGTGGTAGGGTTTGCGATGCTCCCGCAAGGCCCCGGCCAGCGGCATCAACGCGAGGCGCAGGTACCGGTCGGAAAACCGGCCGCCCTCCTCGCTCGGTGTCGGGACGATGAGAAAGGTGACGTCCGACTCGTCCACAAGCGTGCCATAGTCGGTGGTGGCCCGCAGCCGGCCGCGGACTCCGGCGATCAGTTCGTCCAGGCCCGGTTCCTGCACCGGGGCCCGGCCCGCGTTGACGGCATCGACCACACCCGGATCGGAATCCATGCCCAGGACCGGAAACCCCCGGTAGGCGAAGCATGTCGCCGTGCACGTCCCCAGCTTCCCCAGACCGACAACGGACAGGCGTGTCATCGCGCGACCTTGATCAGACCTCCACGGCGGCCGCGCCACCCAGCGGTGCGCTGATCCGTCCGGCTCGTTCCAGCTGCCCGTGGATCCACCAGTAGGTGTGACGCAGTCCCTCTTCGAGGGTGACGTCCGGCTCCCAGTCCAGCACTTGCCGGAGCCGTGTGTTGTCGCTGTTCCTCCCGCGCACGCCCTGCGGTTTGGTGAGGTCGTGGCGTTTCGTGATGCGCTTCCCGGCGATCCCCGCGACGAGGTCCACGAGTTGGTCGATCGTCACCAGGCGGTCCGTGCCCAGGTTGAGCGGCCGGTGGAAGTCTGACCGGATCAGCCGCCAGATGCCCTCGACGCAGTCGTCGACATAGCAGTACGATCGCGTCTGCAGCCCGTCGCCCCAGACCTCGATCGCGTCGCCGTCGGCCGCGAGGGCGATCTTCCGGCAGATCGCGGCGGGCGACTTCTCCCGTCCCCCCTCATACGTACCCAGGGGCCCGAAGATGTTGTGGAAGCGTACCGCGTACGTCGGCATGCCGTATTCCTCGTGGTAGTGTCGGCATTGGCGCTCGCTGAACAGTTTCTCCCAGCCGTAACCATCCTCGGGATCGGCCGGATACGCGTCCTCCTCCCGCAGCGGCACGACGTCAGCCGACTCCTGCCGGTAGCCAGGGTAGACGCACGCCGAGGAGGTGTACAGATACCTGCCGATTCCGTTGACCCGGGCGGCTTCCAGCATGTGCGTGTTGATCAGGACGTTGTCGTGCATCACCGGAGCCTTGTACGCGGTGATGAAGCCGATGCCGCCCATGTTTGCCGCCAGGTTGAAGCATTCGTCGATCCCCCCGCGCGCGGCGACCAGGCACTCGGACCACCGGCGCAGGTCGAGGACGTCGAACTCATCGGCGGCGGTCGGCTCGAATTCGGGGCGTTTTACGTCCACCCCCCGCACCCAGTAACCCTTGCCCTTCAGAAACGTGACGAGGTGGTGCCCCACAAACCCTCCGGCACCGGTGACGACAGCCCGCAGAGTTCCGCTCATCGACCGACCTCTCCTTTGCTCGACAGTCATGTTCATCGCAGCGTCTGCAGTGCCGCCTGCAGCGCGGGACTCTGCGGCACCCGCGCGGCGGTCGCGACAAGCACGTCCCGCGCTTCCCCCACCCGCCGCTGCCGCGCCAGCAACGCACTCAGGCGGAGGGCCGCGGGCACGACGGTCACGTCTTCATCCAACACGGTGCGGAGAATGCGCTCTGCCTCGCGCACGTTGCCTCGCTGTTCGGCGAATGTCGCCGCGTCAAGAGAGAGTATAACAACCTGCGGCCACAGCAGCGCGTACACGATGGACGGCGCTCCCAGATTGCGGCCCAGGTACCGCGCCAGCGCCTCGTCGTACACGCGGGCTGAGTCCGCATCGCGGCCTTCCCACTGGTAGAGGCGGGCGAGGTACCGGTAGGCCTCCGGCCGGTTCATCGGATCGAGCCGCAGCGCGGCGCGGAACGCCGCCTCCGCCTCGACCCGCGCCGCGGAATCCGCACCGCGGTGATCCATCAGCCCCTTGCCGAGCTGCACGTGGTACGACGCGCTGAGAGGATCGAGGGCCATCGCCCGCCGCAGCGCGGCTACGGCACGATCCACGTCGGGCTGGGGCAGCGAGAGCGCGGCGGCCGCCACGCCGGCGAGGTAGCGGCCGCTAAACGGGTTCCAGCCGGCGGCGCGCGCGTACTCCCGCAACGCGGCGGCTGGATCCTGCGCGCGCGCGTGGCGCTGGGCGTCGACGAACGCCTGGTGCGCGGTGCCGACGGCCGCCGCGGCGCCAGAGAGAACCGCCAGCACGATGGTGATCGCCGCGGCGCGCCACCACAGGCGCGGCGGAGCCGAGCGATGGACCGGCGGCGCGAGGCTGCGATCGTACCACACGAGCACTCCGATGAGCCCGAACGCGGTGGCGGGAGCCGCAGGAAAAGCCCAATTCATGTCCAGTCCGCTGTGAAGGAAAAACGCTGCCACCCCGAGCCCGATCCCGGTCACGAGCGGATACTCATCGGTCCCGCGCGCCTTAGCGAGCGTCCGCAGCCACAACAGCAGCAGCGCGACGAGCAGCCAGGCCAGCGCGACCACCCCGGCCAGCCCGCCCTCCGCCAGCGTCTGGACGTATAGGCTGTGGGCGTCCCTCGCGTAGAACCGCGGATCCTCCTGGTACTGGGTATGGACGACGGCAAACGTACCGGGCCCGGTCCCCAGCCACGGATGATCCCGGAAGATCAGGAGGGCGGCGCGCCAGAAGTGCACGCGGCCCTGAATCGATGAGTCCCCGGCGTTTCCAATCGAGGCGGCACGGGAGGCCACGTTCATCGGCGTGGTCCCGCGTGGAACCGACCCGGTCAGGAGAATGACCGCAGCCCCGACGGCGAGCGCGAAGATCGCGCTGCGGCGGAACACGAGGCCCCATCTCTTCGGCCGGAGGACGATCGCGGCCACGGGGATGACCGCCGCGAGCGACAGCCACGCCCCTCGGGAGTACGTCAAGACAAATGACACTGCGAACAGCCCGGCCAGCGCCCCTTGCGCAAATGCCTCTCTGCCGGTCTGTGCGCGGAGCATCCTGACAAGCTGGAGCGGAAGCACAAGCAGCAGGAACGCCGCGAACGGATTCGGCCAATAGAAGGTGGAGTACCAGCGCATCTGGGGGTTGCCGGCCCCCCAGAAGTTGAACAGCGCGATCAGACACACCCACCCGGCCACGACCGCAACCGCGTCCACGAACCGGCGCGCGGCCCCCGCGCTGGTCATCGTGGAAGCCACCAGCACGACCAGACCCAGATACATCAGCCAGAGCAAGAGCTGGCCGACACTGGCCTCCGGCCGCACCGACACGATCGCCCCCAGTGCGGTGACTCCCACCACCGCTGCGAGCGGAGGAAGCAGCGAGTTCGAGCGGATGCCGGCCCACACGATAGCGGCCAGCATCGCAAACACGGCGGTCTGGACAAACACCAGGCTGGGCACGTGGCGCCCGCCGTCACTGGTCGCCAATTGGAACAGCAGCCCTACCAGCAGAACCGGGACAATCCATCGGATAGTCCGGGTCTCTGCCGCAGGGTGCGTCACGGCCCAGTCGTGGCCCATGCGCGCCGACAGACTGCTCGCCATGTTCTCAGTGCCTCACACAGTGGATATGAGCCTTCTTGATGATGCCCGCGGACTTGCAGGAATACTCCTGGAAACTGACACTTCCCACCCTGCGGCGGCACCGGCAAGCAACCAGGCCAGCGGCGCCAACCCGACCGTACTAAATGAGAACTGGGCCTGAAACAGGTACCCCGTGAAGGCGGCCACCAGCCCGGCGGCAATCACCCGGGACGCCCCTTCAGTACGTCGCCACAGGCGATAGGCAGCGAGCAGGACGAGAATCCAAACGGCCACGTAGACCGCGGCCCCGGGCAGCCCCACGGAAACCGCGACCTGTAAGACGTCGTTGTGCGCCTTGTCGATGATCACCGGGCGACGGCCGAAGTACCGCTCCAGCGCGGCCCGATCATACGGGAAGACCTCACGCAGGGTTTCCAGCCCCCATCCGAGCAAGGGTCGCTGCCGAATGAGTCCGAGGGTCTGCTCCCAGATGTAGACTCGCTGCGAAGCCGATCCGGTCTGCAGGGTCAACGTCGAGGCGGCGCGTTCGGCGGCGGGAGCCAGATCCCCCGTCCTCATTAGTAGAACGACCGCGACTACCACTGCAACGGCGGCACCCGTAGCGATAGCGCGACGATGTGTCCACCACGCGGTCCGGCCCGCCAGCACGAAGAATAGGGGCATTGCGACGGCCAGCGCAACCCACGCCGCGCGGGTGAAAGTAAGGACCGCTGCCACGAGACCCGCAGCCGCGATGGCGAGCCAGAGGGTGCTCCGAGGCGGAGAAGCCGAGAGCGCAAGCGCAAGGGCGACCGGGACGATCACAGTGAGATATCCGCCGAATACGATGGGACTTCCCAGCGTCGAGAAGATCCTGGGGAGGCCCGTCGCGCCATACCATGACCGGATGATCGCCTCGCCCTCAAACAGCGGAGGCACTGCCATCTGGATGAATCCGTAGGCGATCGTCACTGCTGCGGCCAGGCCGGCGATCGCAGCCAGACGGCGCGCGCCGGATGCGCTTCCAAAGAACTGCGCACCGACGAAGAACAGCACAACGTAGGACGTCACCGCCAGCACACCCTCGTCCCTGCCGGGGGCGCCGAAGATGCTGAGGCGCAGGTTCACGGACGTCACGGACGAAAGCAGCACGGCGAGCCAGAAGACCCACACCGCCAGTTCCGGGGTGGTCAGCCGCCATGGGGGGGACGCGCGGAGTGCGGCCGCGGCCGCCCATGCGACCACCAGGAGCGCGGTTAGCGCGTACAGCACCTGCACCTTTATGCCGGCGTACGCGTCCGGGCCGAAAGGATTGAAGACCAGCGGAAGCACCAGCACCAGGACCATGGCGCACAGCTGCACCAATCTCGATCCCATCGCCCGCTCCCCCTGCCGGTGGAGAGGGCTAATCGCCAAGGCGGCGGAGCTGCTCATGGACGGGAGCGAACTCGGGATTCAACCGGACGACGTTCTGCCATGCGATCCGCGCCTCCTCGATTCGTCCGAGGCGGCGGTGCGCATGGCCCAGCCAGTAGTAGGCCTGCCAGTCTCTCGCATCGAGATGCACGGCCTGCTCAAAATCCTTCCGGGCGTCGACATACCGCTGCCCTCGGAGTTCGATCAGCCCGAGCTCCCGGTACAAGACACCAACGTACGTGTAGGGATAGATCGCCAGCCATCTCCGGTAGGCCTCCACCGCCGCATCGACGTGCCCCAATCGGCGTTCGGCCTCGGCCAGCGCCCCGTACGCCTCGACCGAGCGGGGCGCCAGCGCCAGCGTCTGGCGAAAGGCATCGGCCGCGGCGGCGTAGTCTCCGGCCGCCAGCAGGACCGCTCCCCGCTGGTAGGCTCGGGCGGCGTCCCGCTCACGGGCAAACTCCCCAGTGAGCCCTCCGGCTTGCCACAGCAACACTGCGGCCGCGGCCAGGCACGCGGCACAGATCACACGGCGGACACGGATGACCGGCGCGGACATGAAAGCATGGGTGCGGCCGGAACTCATCCCGGCCGCACCCACCGCATCGCGAGTGATGCTGACTGTTACGGCGACTCCGACAGACCGCCGCCGGGCGTGTAGCTCAGGCCCGAGAGGATGTTGGCGCACTGCGTACCGGTCCAGTCGGGCGTCGCCAGCGTGTAGTCCGTCGGCGGGGTACCCACCGTCGTGTAGGAATACGCGTTGTTCGAGCACGGGTCGACGTTGGCCGCGGTCACGTCCCGGATATAGTTCGGTTCGAGATCGGCCAGCGCGTCGGGATACTGCCCGCTGTCCACGAAGTAGCTCTCCAGGGCGGTCCCGAAGTTCTTCATGTTGCCCTTCGACGCCGAGATCTGCGACTGCGCGCGGGCGCGAAGGAAGTTCGGGATCAGGATCGCCGCCAGGATCGCGATGATCGCGACGACGATGAGCAGCTCGATCAGGGTGAACCCCCTGTCGTTCCTCAACCTCTTCGAAAAGAACTGGAACATCGTATCCTATCCCCCTTCTTCGACTTGTCGTATGTTGACGCTATCCATCAGAGCAAGAATCCGGCCATGCGTCGGTCATTCAATCGCGCATCACCTCGCCTTCGTCGTCCACGTGTTTGTGAGGGGATCATACTCCTCCCCTGCCCGCAGCCCGCTCGACCTAGACCTCTACGGGGACGGGACTGAACCAAGTCCAACCTCGAGTCCGCCCGCAGGCGTGTAGACGATGTAGCCCGAGATGCCGGCCTGCTGGTATTTGTCCGGCCCGTCAGAGATGACGAAATTGTTGCGCCCGGCGTTGGTGGCGTAGACGTAGGCGGCGCCGTCGATCGGCGAGCGGGGCATCCCTCGAATGTAGCCGCCAGTCGTCAGGTCGGACTCCCAGCTCGCGGCATCCGGATACGTCTCGTTCTCCCCACTGAAGAGCTGCAGGGCCGCCGCGATGTTCCGCAGGTCGAGCTGGCAGGCGGCGAGCTGGCTGGCCGCCCGTGACCGGATGAAGTTCGGGATCAGGATAGCCGCGAGGATGCCAAGGATGGCAACCACGATCAGCATTTCGATCAGTGTGAAGCCACGCTGGCCCCGGTCTGTCATCATGAGTCCTCCTGCTAGCGCCCTATGCCCGAGCCCGAGAGGACTTAGGCATGTCTGCGCACACACACCGCAGGGGTATGAGTTACCCGTAGGGAAACAGATTCAGCCAGAATAGGAGCGTGTCGATGGGACGAACGGCGGGAGTGATCCTGCTTTCCATTCTACTGATGATCGCGGCGCCGGCCTTCGGGCAGCAGCCGCCTCCTCCGCAGCAACCCCAGCCACCCGCGCCGGCCCCGGAACAGGTCCCGTCGGGTCCTCGCAGCATTGTCCCCGGGCGGTCGCTCGCGGGCATCGCGATCGGCAGCACGATCTCGTTGATCGTGAGGCGGTTTGGACAACCCTCGGAGATCCGGGAGACGCCGGTCGACACCTTCTACAATTACAGCCGGATCGGGATCGGCGTGTATGCACGCGATGGACGTGTCACGGCCGCTTCGACGACGAACAGCCTCATGAGCTTCGAGGTCCGGCCGGGAGATCTGCTGGGGCCGCGGTTGGGGGTCGGGTACCGGCGCGAGGATGCGGTGGGGATTTTCGGTGGGCAGTTCCGTGACGGCGTCGTGGAAGGGTACCACGGGATGGTGTACGACGGACGGGGGATCGCGTTCGGCCTCGCCGGCAACGCGATCGCTGTGGTCCTGGTGTTCCGTCCGGGCGGGGCCGCGGCCGTCTCCGGACTCCTCCCCGCGGCGCCCGGCACCGCCCAGGTTCCCCCATCCGGCTTCCCGTTCGTCGCCGGGCTGCGGGAGTTTAGCGCTGAGGCAAACTACATGTCTTTGCCCGGATACCTGCGCTGGCTCGTGTTTCAGACGAGCGGGCAGTGGATCACGTATGCGGAGGCCAGCCGGATCGTCGCCGAGCAGCAGGGGCGCTGACCTCGCAAGCGGGCAACCATACGACGGAGTGAGCGCGTGACTGCCTATTCTTCCCTCTCCCCGCTGGGGAGAGGGTCAGGGTGAGGGCCCAGCGCTTCGGCAATTCTCTCCAACACCGCGTCGGTCTGAGTCAGTGCTTCATTATTCCAGAAACGTAGGACGCGGAACCCCAACAACTGGAGATCTGCCGTTCGCCGCTCATCGTCTTCACCCGCGTCGGCGTGCTGCCCACCATCCACTTCAACAACAAGCCTGTGCTCGATGCAGCAGAAGTCCACGATGTGTGTCCCAACTGGGTGCTGCCGACGAAACTTGGCGCCCAGTACCTGCCGTGCACGCAGGCGCGACCACAGGAGTCTCTCAGCGTCTGTCTATCGCCGTCGTAGTTCTCTCGCAAAGATACGCGGCGAATCGTAGCTCATGCAGCGATGTTAAGGGTGCGCCGACAAGAAAAGAACGGCCCAGGTGGGTCGTTCTCATCGTCCTCACCCTCACCCTCTCCCGCAAGCGGGAGAGGGAAGACGTACTACTTGATCCCGGTAATCAGCTGATACAGCGGCAGGTAGAACGAGATCACGATGAATCCCACCACGAACCCGAGAAAGATAATCAGCAAGGGTTCGATAATCGAGGTCAGCTGCGCCAGCGTGGTCTCCACTTCCGCGTCGTAGAAATCCGCCACCTTGTTGAGCATGTTGTCGAGGGTACCGGTCTCCTCCCCGACGGACGTCATCTGCACGACCATCGGCGGGAACAGACCGCTGGCCTGCAGCGGCAGCGCGATG
>DASYRL010000067.1:0-65739 GCA_036004445.1 bacterium | reverse complement strand
GTTCGTACCACCGGCCCAGCCGCCGGCGCCCGGTGGAAGGTCAGCGAAACCGCCGGTGGTTTTCGCGAAGTAAATGTCTCTGCGCGGATTACCAGCACTCCAAGCAGCGAATACGTCGCGCCCGACCGCCACAATCTGCGGATTCTGGGATGTACCAAAACTGCTGGCGGTCAGATTCAGCGTGCTGTTAAATGTTTTTCCTGCGTCTGGAGAGCGCCGGTAAAGAACATTGGGTAGCCCCTCGGGGTATGGATCTATCCAGACGACCGACAGATGGGTGCCGGCCAGCGTCCATGAGGGCTCTTCGCTGTCGTAGGCAGCAGTACTAGATAGATTCTTGGCCGTCTCCCAGGCGCCGCCCCCGTCGGTCGAACGCCGGAAGAGGACCTCGGAGCCGCCAGCGTACGGCGCGTCCTGCCAGAGTACTAACACAAATGTCCCAGAGAGCATCGCGCGCGCAATTTTGCGAATGCCCGTAATCGGGTTCCCTCCGGGGTTTCCGGTGTTGGACACGTTCGTGGCTGCTCCGAAGGTGGCGCCACCATTGGCAGACGCCCGGAACATGATTTCGGGTACAATTCTGTAATTGCCTTCGGTCCACACCACGGCAACGGTCGGTCCGGCGATCGCCATGGCCGGGAGATATGAGCCAACCATGGAGGTTGCCGAAACGTTCACAGCGGCTCCAAAGGTGGTCCCGCCGTCGGTGGAATGCCTGATAAAGACATCCTGGAACCCGGGGGCCCCCTCGGTCCACAGCACATACGCGTGCGGCCCAAACGCGATGATGGACGGTTCCTGGGACGGGGCACCGGTATTCGACAAGTTGACCACCGGACCGAACGTGGCGCCGGCATCCATGGAGCGTCGGAACAAGATCTCACCGTACCCCGAACCGGTATTGTCTTCCCACACGACGTAGACGTTGCTCCCGCCCGAGAGAGCGACGCGCGGCCGGCGGGAATCTCCGGAGTTCACGGACAGGTTCTTCGCCACGAACGTGACGCCGCCGTCGGTGGATCGCTCGAAGAAGACGTCCCAGTTTCCTCCCGGCTGGCCCGCCCACACCAAAAAGTAATAGC
Source organism: bacterium (assembly GCA_036004445.1). GTDB lineage: Bacteria > Sysuimicrobiota > Sysuimicrobiia > Sysuimicrobiales > Kaftiobacteriaceae > DASXUC01. The sequence continues at coordinate 64,657 of DASYRL010000067.1, read as the reverse complement.
GGCCGGCGAAACCCCAGTCGTACTCCTCAGACGGCCCGGGCTGGTTGGTCAGGTTGACCGGCACGCTCCAGGTTACGCCGGAGTTCAGGGAACGGGCCATGAAAATGTTGGTGGCAGGAGCATTCCCTTCAACCCACATGACCGTCAACGTCTCGCCATTCACGCCCAGCGACGCAAACAAAGAATCATCAACGGTATTCGACAGGTTGACCGCGGCCGGGAGCGCCACCGCCGACCCTGTCGCCAGCGCGAGGGTGACGAGAAGACCGGTCACCAATGCCATCCTGTCGAGGAGCCGAGTGCGCACGCGAATTCCCCTCGCTTCGTAGTTACCCCGGTTATTCGGGCCGCGCCGGAGATCCCTCTCTGCAACCGCAGGAGGGGAGTGGACGTGATGGAACTAACCGCCCATGCTCGACCCTGCGATTGAAGCCGCTCCGCTCGGCGACCTGCGCGCGCTCGAGGATCGGCATCTGGGCGACGGGTTGATCTCCTTCGCGGCGCGCTCCGCCCTGTACCGCGATCACTGGTCCGACGCGGGCGTCACTCCGGCAGCCGTGCGGAAGTACGAGGACCTGCAGCGGCTCCCCTACGTCCGCGGTGCTGATCTCCGCGAGGCCTGGCGGCGGCATCCCGATGCGATGATCTGCGATCCGGACGTCCGTGCGTGGTTCGCGACGTCGGGGACGACCGGGCTGCCGAAGTGGACGCCGTACGGACCGGCGGAACTGGCGCTGGTGGAAGAGATCGTCCACAGAGCCTACTACATCCTCGTCCAACGACCAGGCGTCTTCCGGTGCACGATCATCGCCACCCCGGCCCCGTTCGTCAGCGACGCCGGCGCGTTCGCGCTGCTCGCCTCGCACGTCGCAGCCCGCCTGCCGGTGGAGTACCTGATCGCGTCACCGACCGAAGCCGAAGCCACACTGCGGTTCCTGCGGACGCGTCCGCCCACCGCCATCGTCGGCTTTCCCAGCATCCTGCTGCGCATCGCCGAAGGCATCGCCGACGAAGCTCCGACACAGGCGCGGCTGGCCTGGCGGCGGCAGCCGTCGGCGGCCACGCTCGCCGCCGTGTTGGCGACCAAACTGATGCGCATCAAACCCCGCCACCTGTTCAAACCAGAAGTGGGTCTGTTCGGCGGGGAACCGCTGGCGCCGTACCGGCAGGCCCTGCACGAGACGTGGGGACTGCAGGCGCTCGAACTCTACGCGATGACCGAGTATCCCTGTTTCCACCTGGAGTGCCGGGAGCAGGCGGGCATGCATCTGTGGGCCGACAAGTGCATCCCCGAAATCATCCCGCTGGCAGAGCTGGAGCGCGAAGATGACGACCCCGCCTACGTCCCGGCGGCGAGACACGTGTTCGACGCGACCGCGGGGATGCAGGGGGAGTTCGTGTTCACGAGCTTCGGGCGGGCGCTGCCGCTGGTGCGGTATCGGACCGGCGACGTCATCGAGGTGGTGGATACGGCCCGCTGCGCGTGCGGCCGGACGCATCCACGCATCCGCGTGCGAGGCCGTCGCGACGACCTGGTGAACCTGGGGTTGATCCGGTTCTCGACGGCGGAGCTCGATCAGCGGTTGGGCGCGATCTCCGGCATTGGGTCCTGGCAGCTGCGCATCGTCCGTCGAGGATACAAACCCCAACCGATCCTCTACCTCGTCCCCCTGGGAATCGAGCGGCCGTCGCTGGCCGCCGATGCCGGACGCGCGCTCGATTCCATCGAGGCCCTCAAGCTCGGCGTCGACAACGGCCTGGTGCTCGCTCCCGATATCAAAATCGTTCCGGAGATTCACGACGTGCTGACCTGGAGCGGAAAACGCAAACGCGTCATACAGGAGGCCCCGGAGTGACCCCGCACCATTCGCCGACCTCAGGTGCGGGGCGGGCACTCGACCTGCCGGCGCTGGCACGCACCGCCTTGTACCGGGACGTCTGGGGCGGCCGGGTCCCTGCCGGAGTTGAAGATGCGCCGCCGGTGAGCGTCTGGCAGTGGCGACGGCACGTGCACACCGAGGCGCGCCGGTCGCTGACCGGTGCGCCCGCCGTGTGGGTCCTGTACCCGATTCCGGGCGACGATCCGATCTGGATTCCACTCGGACCCGCAGACATCGAAACCGGCGCAGCACTTGTCGGGACGACCATCGCCGCGGCGGGAGTGACACCCGGAGACACCGTGCTCGCGGTCGCCCCGGGCGCGCCGGTGGCCGGAAATCTGCTGCCCTATCTGCTGTCGTCGGCTGATCGGTTGAGGTCGTTCGACGCGCCTACATCCGTGCAGGGCGTGTCCGTGTTCCCACTCTCGCTCAGCACGGTCGGGTACAAACCCGATCTGGTCGTGTTCCCGCTCTCGCGGCGGCCGTCGGTGATCGCCGGCACGAGCGCCGACGTCGCCGGCCTGATGGAACTGGCCCGCCGCGCCGGCGTGACGCCGCCTCGGTTCCGCCTGGCCCTCCTCGTTACGCCGCCCGCCGGTCTCCACGATGCGGAGCTGGCGGACGCCACCGCGAATCTGCTCTATCTACCCGGCCTGTTTGCCCCCATCGGCGGACGGCCCGGCCGGCCGGAGGTGTGGCTGCCCGCGGAGACCGCCACCGCCGAACTGATCCGGGATGATGAATGGGGCCGGGCGGTGCGAGACCTGTCGCGCGTGCCGGCGATCCGTGCGCTGACCGAGACGCAGGGAGAGTCCGGTGAGCTGGTGATCACCGTGCACAATGCCGCGCTGCCGGTCGTCCGGATGCGCACGGCGATCCGGGTCCGCGTGGCCGAACCCGGCCCAACGGGCGCCTGGCTGGAGATCCTCAGTCGCGCCCCCGGCCGCGCGGCGGATCCCGTCGCAGCCTTCACCCCGGCCCCGAACCACTCGCTGCGCTCGGGTTCAGGGCAAGCCAACCGCAGGTAGCCGAAAGCGCCCCGACGAATCTCACCCCATTCAACGCTGCCCTGCTATGGAGGACTGCGATGCCCGATCCTGCGTCTTATGTCAGTGAGCTCCAGAAAGTCCCCATCTTTGCGGACTTGTCTCAGCGGGACCTGGAGTCGATCGCCAAGTCGCTGAAGGAACGCACCTACGAAAAAGGCGCGGTCATCCTCAAACAGGGCGATCCGGGGGTCGGGTTCTTCCTGATCGCCGAAGGCCGCGTGGAAGTGGCGCACAACGGCCACACCATCCGCGACATGGGACCCGGGGAATTCTTCGGGGAGATGGCGCTGCTGGTCGAACGGGAACGCACCGCGACCGTCACCGCCAAGGAACGCACCCGCTGCCTGCAACTAGTGCGCTGGGATTTTCGGGCGCTGCTGAAAGAGAACCCGGAGCTGGCTGTCAAACTGCTCGAGGTCGTCGCCCAGCGGCTCAGCGAGCACCCGCTCAAGCACGAAATGGATTAGCCCGCTCGCTCCGACTGATTGTTTACCTGCCCCAACGACCGAACCGAACTGTCGCGCATTTCGACCCCGCATGGCTTGGTGTGGGTATGTCCCACTTGCGGCGGTCGGGCCGTGGGGGTCGCCGTCCTGCGCAAGATGATCGTCGCCGGGCCACTCACCCGGATGTGGCTGACGGCGTGGGATCGCGCCGGGCACGTAGGGCGTTCCTGCCCAGTCTGCGCCAAGCCGATGGCAGAAGTCCCGGGGCAGAACGGCGGCCCGCCGCTGGACGTCTGCCGCAGATGCTACCTCGTGTGGTTCGATCCCAAAGAGTATGACCTGCTGCCGGCGCGCCCGCTACCGGCGCCCGAGCCGGAGATGCCGCAGGAGGCTCGGGAGATTCTCGCGCTGGAACGAGTCCGCGCGCTTCGCGAGGAGGCCGAAGAACAGTGGGGCGCCGCTGAACCCGAGGAATGGTGGAAGTACGTCCCCGGACTGTTGGGGATGCCGGTGGAGTACGGAGATCAAGCGGTGCGCGTCACCCCGTGGGCGACCTGGATCGTCTCCGCTCTACTCATCGCCGCCGGTGTGGCCGCGTTGACCGACCTGCCACGGGCGGTTGCGGCGTTTGGGCTGATTCCCGCCGAGCTGTGGCGTGAGGGAGGCGTCACGCTGCTGACCTCGTTCTTCATCCATGGCGGCGTCCTGCATCTGGCCGGCAATCTCTACTTCCTGATCTTGTTCGGGGATAACGTCGAGGAATACCTCGGAACAACCCGCTACCTCCTTCTGCTGCTCGCCGCTGTGGTCACTGGCGGCCTGGCGCACGTCGCGCTGGATCCGCGGTCGGCGGTACCGGTAATCGGGGCCAGCGGGGGCATCTCCGGGATCATCGCCTTCTACGTGCTGCGGTTCCCGCAGGCGCGGCTGGGCATCATGCTGCGCCCCCTCTTCCTGTTCCGCTGGATCCGCCTGCGCGCGTACGCGTTTGGGTTCCTCTGGGTCCTACTGCAGCTGGCGGGCGCGTGGCAGCAGGTCGCAGGAACCGGAACGATCTCCGCGCTCGCCCACCTCGGCGGCGCGGCCGCCGGGCTCGCGTTCTGGCTGGCGTGGCGGGGGAAATGACCGATCGGAAGAAGCTAGAAACTGCCCTCTGGCTCTTCCCCGTTTGACCCGCCGGTCACGGGCTGCGGTTGCGGAACCGAGACCGGCGCTTCCGGGGTTTCGGGAACCTGCGGCTCGGGGACGCGCCGCCGCCGGAAGCGGCCCACCAGATCCTCCAGCAGCGTATAGACCACCGGGATCACAAACAGCGTCAGAAAGGTCGACGTCGTCAGGCCACCCAGCACGGCGATGCCCAGTGACCGCCGCCACTCCGCGCCGCTGGTCCCGATCCCCAGCGCGACGGGCAGCCCGCCCATGATCGACACCAGCGCCGTCATCAGGATCGGCCGCAGCCGCGTCTGACCGGCCCGCAGCAGGGCCTCGCGCCGGGGTAGCCCCTGACCGCGCAGCTGCTGGGTGAATTCGATCAGCAGGATGGCGTTGTTGACGACGATGCCGGCCAGCATCACGATCCCCAGCAGGGACATGATGTTCACGGTCGTGCGCGTGAGCAACAGCATGACGAACACGCCGACCGACGCCAGCGGCACGCTGAACATAATCGCCAGTGGGCTGAGCACCGACTCGAACTGCGCGGCAATCGTCATGTAGACCAGCAGCGTGCCCAGGGCGAGCGCGAAGAACATGTCGGAGAACGCGTCCTGCTGGAACTCCGTCTCGCCCCCGAACGTCAGCGTGTAGCCGGCGGGCACGGCGACGTTCTTCAGCTTCACCTGGACGTCGGCGACCACCGAGCCCAGCGGGCGATCCGTGAGGCCGGAGATGACCGTAACCAGGCGCTGGCGGTTCAGCCGGTCGATCGTCACCGGGCCGCGCCGCATCTGCAGCGTGGCCACGTCGCTCAGCCGGATGGCCGTGCCCCCGGCGCTGCCGACGTGCAGATCGCCCAGCTTGCGGAGTGTATCCCGGTCGGCCGTGCGGGCCTGCAGCGTAATGTCGTACTCCGTGCCGCCGACGCGGTAGCGCGTGACCGGCGAGCCAGCGATGTCGGTGCGCAGTTGCGCGCCCACGTCCGCGGTGGTGAGACCGAACTCGGCCAATCGCGCACGGTCGAGCAGGACCTGGATCTCGGTCTTGCCCGTCCGCAGCGTGGTGTCGACGTTGGTCGTTCCCGGGGTGGCCGCCACGATCCCCTGGATCTGCGCGGCCAGCCGTTCGAGCACGGCGATGTCCGGACCGGTGAGCTGGATCTGGATCGGGGCGGTGCCGCTCGTTACGCCCTGCGCGCCGAACTTCACGGTGGCGGCGGGCACCGTGACGGCGCGCTCGCGCAGTCCGGCCATGACGGCGTCGACGGATTTCGTCCGCTTGTCGCGATCGACGAGGTTGACGAAGATCTGCGACCGCTGGGTGCCGCTTTCGGCGAAGCCGAATCCGGTCTCTGCGCCGCCGACCAGCGTAAAGAACGAATCCACCTCCGGGGTATCGGTGAGCATCCGTTCGACCATCGCCGTCACGCGGTTGGTCTGCGCCAGCGAACTGCCCGCCGGCATCGACAGGTCGACCTGAAACTGGCCGAGGTCTCCGGCCGGCATGAACTCCTTGCCGATCAGCGGGGAGGCGACGAGGCCAATACTGCCGAGAAAGAGGAGGAACGCGATGAGCATGACGACGCCGCGGTGGAACAAGGCCCAACCCAGCCCCCGGCGGTACGCCGCGCCGAGCCGCTCGTAGAAGCGGTCCCAGCCCGCGAACACCCGGTCCAGCCGGCCCCGCGTGGCGGGGTTCGGGCGCCGCAGCCACCGCGCCGCGAGCATCGGCGTAATGGTGAACCCGACCACGATGCTAAGGAGGTTGGCGAACGCCACCGTCAGCCCGAACTGGCGGAAGAATTGTCCGACCAGTCCGCCCATGAACGCGATGGGCAGAAAGACCGCCACGTTGGCGAGGTTGCTGGCCATGACCGCCAGCTCGATCTCCTTCGCGCCCTTGCGCGCGGCCTCCGCCGGGGTGGCTTCGATCGCCAGATGGCGGGTGATGTTCTCGTTGACGACGATGGCGTTGTCGGTCATCAGTCCGATCGCGATCGCCAGCGCCAGCAGCGTGAGGATGTTCAGCGAGAACCCAAAGAAGTACATCGGGATGTACGTGGCGATGATCGAGATCGGCAGCGCCAGCGCGATGATGCCGGTGCTGCGGACGTTGTGCAGGAACAGGAAGACGACCACCGTGGCCAGGATCGAGCCCAGGATCAGGTTGCTCTGCACGTCGGCGACGGAATCCTTGATGAACAGCGAGGTGTCCTGGGCGATCTGCGTGCGCACGCCCGGAGGCAGCGCGGGCTGCAGCTGCGCGACGGCCGCGCGCACCCCGTCGGCGACGGCCACGGTGTTGGCGTCCGCCTGCTTTTGGATGGCCAGCCCGACGCTCTCCTGCCCGTTCAGCCGCGTCAGCCGATCGGGCTCCTTCAGCGTATCGCGGATGGTCGCGACGTCGCCCAACCGGACCGGCGGCGCCCCGAACCGCATGACGCGGACGTCGGCGATCTGATCCGGGGTGCGGAACTGGCCGACGACCCGCACCAGCATCTCCTGCTGACCCTGGCGCAGCGTCCCGCCGGGAATGTTCAGGTTCTCACGGCGCAGCGCGTCCTCCACCTGGAGCACCGAGAGGCCGAACGCGCGCAGGCGATCCTGTTCGACTTCGACCCGGATCTCCCGCTGGCGGCCGCCGGACACGTTCACCGCGGCGACACCGTCCACGCGCTCCAGGACGGGCTTGATGACGTCGTCGGCCAGCTTCCGCAGCTCGAACCCGCTCAGCGGCCCGCCGACGCCCAGCAGCATGACCGGCTGCGTGCTGAAGTCGAACTTCTGCACGGTGGGGTCGTGCGCATCGCGCGGAAACGTGCCCTTGACGAGATCGACCCGCTGGCGGACGTCCGCGGTCGCGACGGCGATGTCCGTCCCCAGGTTGAACTCGATGCCGACGATCGACAGCCCCTCCGCCGACGAAGACGAGACCCGCCGCACGTTGGTGAGCGAGCTGACCTGCTCTTCGATGGGACGCGTGATCAGGGTCGCGACCTCTTCGGGCCCGGCTCCGGGATAGCTCGTCAGGACCGTCACGAACGGGAACTGCACGTTGGGGAACAGCTCGACGGGCAGCCGGGTGTAGGAAATGATCCCGAGCACCATGAGGGCGCCGATGACCATCAAGACGAGCACCGGCCGGCGGATCGAGAGGTCGGAGAGCGACATCAGCGTCCCGTAACGGTCACGCGCATGCCGTCGGTGATGGTTTCCGGACCGAGCACGATGACCTGATCTCCGGCGGCCAGTCCGCTGCGGACTTCGATCACATCGCCCTGGCGCAGACCGAGGGTGACGGCCCTGGCGCGGGCCACGCCGTCAGTGACCACGAAGACGGTCGCCGTCCCGTCCTGGTGGACCGCGACCGTGGGAACCAACAAGACCCCCGCGCGCCGCTCCAGCACCAGGGTCGCCTGGGCCGACGTTCCCGGCAGCAGCGACGCCGGCGGGTTGCTCAAGCGGATGCGCACGAGCGCGGTCCGGCTGGCGGCCTCGGCGGTCGACTGCACGCGCTGCACCGCGCCGTGCATCACCACGCCGGAAGCGACGGCGGCGCGGACGGCGACCGCGTCACCGGAACGCACCTGCGCCACATCGCGCTCCCCGATCTTCGCGTCGAGCGCGAGCTGCCGGTCGTCGTACAGCGTGACCACCGACAGCCCGGGACCGACGAACTCCCCGACAGCCACGTGGACCTGCGCGACCCGGCCGCCAAAAGGCGCCCGCACCGTGGCGTTGGCGTGCTGTACCCGGGCCAGGGTCAGCTGTGCCCGGGCGGCGGACACGCCCGCGGCTGCCTGGGCCACTTGAGCGCGCGCGATCTGAATCTCCTCGGGTCTCGCTCCGGCGTTCACGAGACTGGCCTGCGCTCGGGCGCTGTCCAGCTGAGATCGCGCCACGTCGCGCTGGAGTACGGCCGCCTCCAATTGCTGGCGGCTGACCGCACCGGATTCATACAGCTGCTGCATGCGCACGACGTTGCTTTCCGCGTTCCGCAGGTTGGCTTCGGCCTGGGCGACGGCGTTGGTGGCCTGCGCCCGCTCCTGCGATCGCGGTCCGGCCTGCACGGCTGCGAGGCGCGCGGCCGCCACGGCATACGCGGCCTGGGCCTGGTGGACGCCCTGCTCCGCCTGCGCGACCTGCGCGGAGAGCTCGGCGGTGTCCAGCTGGACGAGGGCCCGCCCGCGGGCAACGCGCGCCCCCTCGCTGACGCGGACGGCAGCGACCTTACCGGGAATCTTGCTGGTCACCTCGGCTTCCAGCGCGGAGACAATCGTCCCCGTCACCTCCAGCGTCCGCTCGATGGTGCCCCGCTGCACCACGGCGACTTCGACCGCCGGGGCCGGCGCGGCGGCAGCTTGCGGCGGCGGTGCCGGGGCCTGCGCCGACTGCCCGCGCCGCAGCAGGGCGAACGCGCCCACGGCCAGCACTGCCGCAATGACTAGGATGACGATCCACCTATTCGATCGCATGTCAGGGATTCTTGTGCTCCTCGCCAACGAGGTCAGGAAACTATCATACCTTCATGCCCGCATTGCCGGAAGCGGGGGATTAGAGCTCGGGCGGGAGAGTGTGAAGCTCCCGGCCAAGCATGGGGACCGCCGTGCTCCGATCGCGTTCTGCGCAGAAGGTGACGTCGTCGCCCAGTCCCAGTCCAATCACGTTCCGGCCCGCCGCCGACATCCGGAAGACCGCCGTGGTGTCCGGATCGGACCTGAACAGCCGCAGCGCCGCCAGTGCCGCATCGGTCAGCTCAGGTCCATCGTGACTCGTGCCTCGTGACTCGTGACTCGTTGGCCTGACCTCCATCAGCAGCAGGTCGATCAGGCAGCCCGCGGTGTAGGCGTCGTCAATGCCAAACGCCCCTTCGCGTCCGGCGCAGACGATGGTCACCCCGGCGTTGATGCCGCGGGCGAGGCGGGCCGCTTCCCGGCTGACGGCCGCGGCGTTGCGGAGGGCGCCGACCAGCACCGGGCCGCGGGTGTCCACAGCGTGGATCGCCGCCGTACCGTTAGTCGTGACGAAGACCACGGTCCGCCCACTTACGTCCGCGCGTGACAGCTCGACCGGTGAGTTCCCGTATTGAAACCCGCGCGGCGCCAGGCCCAGTTCCTCTCCGGCCAGCACGAGACCGGGATGGCGCGCCGCGTACTGCCGGGCGGAGGCGACGTCTCCGGCGATGAGGACCTTCCCGGCGCCCCGGTCGAGCAGCGTGACGAGCGTCGTGCTGGCGCGGATAACATCGACAACGATGCACACCTGGGGGGAGTCCTGGACCAGCGGAGGCACGAAGGCGACGTGCAAATGCATCTAGCCGGTGAACTTGCGGCTGCGGATGTCCTGGTCGATCAACCACCGCAGGCGGGCCGCCAGATCAATGGCGGCGGATTGTTCCGCCGGGGCGAAGGCGACCAGGAGCTGGGCGCGCCCAAACACCCCCCACCCACCTTCGGCCTGCGCCACCGCCACGTCAAACGCCAGGGGGTCGGTGTTGAAGAACTTGTCCATGCGCGAAGCGATCGTGCTCAAGCGGTCGATGTCGGGCAGCCGGAGCACGACCGTTTCGTTGACCAGCAGCTCGCCGATGGGCTTATTGTTCTCGGTCGCCGTCCGCAGCGCGATGCGGAGGTAGTTCGCGGCCGGCCGCCGGATGAGAGGAATCCCCCGCCGCCGCAGGTCGGCCGTGATGTACTCCACCCGCTCTCTGGTCTTGGGGTGGTCGCGAAACGCACCCAGATCGACCTCCGGCCGGAGGCGTTCCTCCCACAGCAGCCGCTCCATCAGAGTGAGGGTGGCGACCGGCGTGTAGGTGGTCTTCACCAGGTACTCGATGGACGTCAGATCGGCGTCGCGCTCGAGGTCGCGCGTATAGCCGCTGAGCACCCCTTCCCCGATCGCCTGCGCGCCGACCGCTATGTTGGGGTCGCGCGTGAGCAGGATGAGGATGAACGTCCATAGGTTGATCCTCGTCGCGCGGCGCATCATCTCGATCTGATGGCCGTGTGCGGCGTGGGCGACCTCGTGGGCCAGCACCGCGGCGAGCTCGTGGTCGGAGCGAACGAATGACAGCATCCCCTTCGTCACGTACACGAATCCGCCCGGCAACGAGACGGCGTTGGGTTCCTTGATCTCAACGGCTTTGAACGTGTACGGCAGGTCGCGGTCGGCGGCGGCCGCGACGGCCCGGCCCACCCGGCTCAACCGGGTAACCGTGGCCTCATCGGTGAGGACCTTGAACTGCGCTTCAAGCTGGCGCGCCGCCTCCTGGCCGATGCGAATCTCTTCGGCGGTGGAGTTCTGCTGCTGGGCGTGCACCGGCGCGGCGGGGCCGGCGACGAGCAGGACCAGGAATGTGGCAATCAGCAGTCGTTTCATCTAGCTCACACCGATCCGGAACGCACGGCGCGCGTTGTCGGCCGTGGCGGCCGCCAGCTCGTCGTCCGGTATCTCTTTGACTTCGGCGAGACGGCGCACGGTGTATCGGAGATACGCCGGCTCGTTGCGGCGGCCGCGGAACGGCACCGGGGCCAGAACGGGCGCGTCGGTTTCCACCAGCAGCGCGGTCAGTGGGACGATCCTGGCAACGTCGACCGGACCGCGCGCGTTGCGAAACGTGACCGGACCGGCCAGGGAGATGAAATAGCCCCGATCGACGCAGCGCTGCGCGATGTCAGCGGTGCCGGAAAACGCGTGCATCACCACTCCGGGAACAGTCCACTCCTGTAGTATAGCCAACGCGGCCGGGAAGGCATCGCGGCAGTGGATGATCAGTGGCAGCCCGCTCTCGGCGCTGAGGCGAACGTGCCGCCGGAAGACCTCCTCCTGTGCGTCGCGCGAGGGATCCGGCCGGGCGAAATCCAGTCCGGTCTCTCCGATCGCCACGACGTGGGGCTCGGCGGCCAGCGCGCGCAGCTGGCTCAGGACGTCCTCATCGACCGCGTCGGCCTCGTGAGGATGGACCGCCACGGCGGCAAAGACGCCGGGATACCGGTCCGCTAAGGCAACGGCGGCCCGGCTGCTGGCGAGGTCCGTGCCGGCGGTGACCATCGCGATGACGCCGGCGTCGCGCGCCCGCTGCATCACGGCGTCGCGGTCACCATCGAACGCGGAGTCATCGAGATGCACGTGGGAATCGATCATCTGCACGGAAAACAAGTCTAGCACACGGGACTCCGGGACCCGGGACTGGGGAACTCGACGCTACGATGCGCATTCTGGTAATCGGCGGAACATCGTTCTTCGGGAAGCGCCTCGTCGAACGCCTCGTTGAGCGCGGCGACGTCGTGACGGTCTTCACGCGGGGCCGCCGGCGGCCGCCGTTCTGGGACCGCGTCGCGCGCCTGCGCGGAGATCGCACCGACCACCGGACGTTTGTGCAGACGCTCCGGCCACTCACCTTCGATGCCGTCATCGACAACGTGGCGTTCCAGCCCGAAGACGTCGCGGCCGCGATCGACGCGTTCCGCGACCGCATCGGGCACTACGTCTTGACCAGCACCGGCTCGGTCTACGACTTCAAACGGCGCGAGCGCTTCCGCCCGTTGGCCGAAGACGAAGCCGACCTCACCCTGCGTGGAGACATGGAGTATGCGGAAGGCAAGCGCGCCTGCGAGCAGACGGTGCACGGGGCCCCGTTTCCATGGACAATCATTCGTCCGCCGGTGGTCCAGGGTCCCGACGACGGTTCGGCCCGCGGCTGGTTCTGGATTCAGCGCGTCGCCGACGGACAACCCGTGCTGGTCCCTCAGCGGGACCCCGCGGCGCTGTGGCGCCAGGCGTTCAGCGATGACGTCGCTCGGGCGATGCTGCTGGCGGCCGGCAACCCGGACGCGCATGGGAAGTCGTACAACGTCGCGATGGAGGAGATCGTGAGCCTGGACGACTACGTCAGGATGCTGTCCGAGATCCTCGGCCAGAAGGATCCCGTCGTCGCCGTACCGGCGCGCACGCTGAAGAAGGAAGCGCCCTGGTATCATCCACAGTTCGCGCACCGGTTCGTACCGGACATTACGGCCATCCAGCGCGATCTCGGGTTCCGATCGACGCCGCTGCGCGAGTGGCTGGAGGCGACCGCCCGCTGGCATCTGGACGCCGGGCTGTCCGATTCTCAGGGGTACGAGCGGCGAGCGGAAGAAGTCGTCCTCGCCCGCCGTCTCGGGTAACAATATCCGGAAACGCGGAAACGGGGAACGCGCGCCGACTTAGGTTATCTTGGCCCCGCGGGGGGCGTCTTTGTCGACGGTCAGCAGGCCGATCTCTCCGCCCCACTCCGCCGCCAGCAGCATGCCGTTTGAATCCACCCCTCGGACTCGCCGGGGCTCGAGGTTGGTGAGGACGATGATCCGTCTTCCCACGAGATCCTCGGGCTGGTAGTGAGGGATCAACCCGGTAATGATCGTGCGCACTTCGCCGACGTCGACTTTGACTTCGATGAGTTTATCCGTCCCGGGAACCCGCGTGGCCTCGAGCACTTCGCCGACTCTGATGTCCAGCTTTCTGAACGCGTCGATACTGATGGCCTCAGCCACGGATGATCCCTCCGTCGTGGATTTCTCGCCTGAGCGGACACGGATTCGTTCGATTCGGGGAAAGACCGGTACGCCCGGCCGGACGACCGTACCGGGCACCAGTCCGGCCCATGCCTGCGCGTCGGTCAGCCGCTGATCACCTAGCGGAATCGTGATGCCCAGCTGCTCCCAGACCTTGGCTGTGGCCGTTGGCAACCAGGGGGACAGCAGGATCGTCGCGATCCGCACCGCCTCCAGCGTATTGTAGAGCACCGTGCCGGCGCGCTCGCGGTCGGTCTTCACCGCCGTCCACGGGGCCTCCTCATCGAGGTACTTGTTGGCGACGCCCAGCAGGCGCCAGATTTCAGTCAGCGCCCGGCTGAAGTCGAGCCGGTCGATGAGCGGCTCGAGCGAGCGCGCCACGTCGTGCGCGGTCTGCTGGAGCACGGCGTCTCCGCCGCGGGCCGGACCCGGAGCCGGCACCAGGCCGTCGAAATGGCGCTGCACCTGGGGCAGGGTGCGGTTGAGCAGGTTCCCGTAGTCGTTGGCGAGGTCCGCGTTGAAGCGGTGCACCAGCGCCGGCTTGTTGAAATCCCCCGACGCTCCGAACGGGATCTCCCGCAGGAGGAAGTACCGCAGCGCATCGACCGCCACGCCAAGATCGGCCCCCGATTCCGTGGCCACCTCGCGGCTGAGGGCCGCCGGATCGATCACGATCCCCAGCGTCTTGCTGAACCGCTGGCCCCCGAACGTCAGCCAGCCGTGGGCAAACGTCTGCTTCGGAACCGGGATGCCGGCCGCATGCAGCATGATCGGCCAGTAGACCGCGTGAAACCGTACGATTTCCTGGCCGACCAGGTGGACGTCGGCCGGCCAGAACGTCCGAAACGCGGGACCGTCGGGGTACCCGAGCACGGAGATGTAATTAGTCAGCGCGTCGATCCACACGTAGATCACGTGACGCGGATCGAAGGGAACGGGAACGCCCCACGAAAACGTCGAGCGGCTGACCGACAGGTCCTTCAGTCCGGACCGGACGAACGACAGGACCTCGTTGCGCCGCGTCTCCGGCTCGATGCACGACGGATGGGCGGCGATGTACTGCAGCAGCCAATCCTGATACTTGGACAGGCGGAACAGGTACGATTCCTCTGCCGTCCACTCGACCTTCTTTCCCGTGTGCACGGGGCAGGTCTGCTCGGGACCCAGTTCCGATTCCAGATAGAATGACTCGCACGACGTACAGTACCATCCCTCGTACGTGCCGAGGTAGATGTCGCCCTGATCGAACAGTTTCCGGAAGATCGCGGCCGCGACGCGCTCGTGGCGCGGCTCGGTCGTGCGGATGAAGTCGTCGTTCGAGATGTTGAGGGCCTGCCAGAGGTTCCGGAACTCTCCGGCGATCCGGTCCGTCCACTCCTGCGGGCTGATCCCGTGCTCGCGCGCCGCCCGCTCGATGTTGATGCCGTGCTCGTCGGTCCCCGTCAGGAAGAAGACGTCATACCCCGCGAGCCGCTTGAACCGCGCGGCCACGTCGGCGGCAATCGTCGTATAGGCGTGCCCGATGTGCGGCACGTCGTTCACGTAGTAGATCGGCGTCGTGATGTAGTACGTCTTGCCGGCCACGCCCATCACCCCCACAAAACGCAACGGCCCCCCGCCCCCTTGGGGCGAGAGGTCGCTCTCGCGGTACCACCCGGTTTTGCGCGGCTACCCGCGCCTCACGCGGCCCGGTAACGTGGGCCCTCCGGCGCCCCTACCTCCGGACATGTTCAGGACGCGGCTCAAGAGCCATGTTCGCCGCCGTCTGTCTGCCGGGCTCCCACTCTCCCCGGCTCGCTCGCAGACCACTCCGGCGGATACTCCCGCTCCCTCATCGCTTGGCGCCCATTGTAGCACAATTGACCCAGATGAGTCATAGTGACGGGCTCCGCCGTGTGCTGTCATGATAGCGGGTCTGCTGTCAAGCGGTGCCAGGCACCGGGCCAGGAGGCCTGCGTGCACGCGGGCCGGCCGGCGACAGATCAGGCCGATGCGGTACCATCGCGCGCACGAAACTTCAGCCGGGCAAGCGCAACTGTTCCGATCAACGAAATCGCCGCGGCTGACCCGAACGCCACCGGTGCTCCCGCAGTTTGCCAGAGTAATCCCACGAGGGCACTCGCAACAAAATCGCCTACACCGTTGACGGTCGCGAGCACCCCGAAGCCGAACGTCCGCCCATCGGCAGGCAGGAGATCCGCCGCGACCGCCTTCTCGATCGCCTCCTCGACGCCGATGTAGATCCCTGACCCAACGAAGACCGCCGCGAGAATGAGGAACGGACGGACGTCGAGAGCCATGAGCCCACTGACCACCGCCGCGACCGCGTAGCCGCCGATGAGAATCCGCCGGCGACCGATCCGATCGCTCCAGGTGCCGGCGACGTACGCGCTCACCGAACCGACCACGTTGTAGCCCACGTATAAGGCGATGGGCAAGGTCATCTGACCGCTGCCAGAGATTTGCACGCCCAGCCCCAGCGCCCAGAGGATCAGCAGTGTCCGCGAGAAGTCTCCCAGACCGAAGATCCCGACGACGACCAAGAACCGGCGGAACTCTCTCGGCAGCGCGACGGCCTGCGTCCAAAACGATGTCAGGCGGCGGCCGGTGCGTTTTTCGCGAACGAGGAGGATGAACAACCCTGCGGCGGTCCCGGGGACGATCGTCAGCGCCAGGATCGTTCGCAGCGGGGTGGCGAGCGCCAGCAGCCCCAGCGCGGCAAGCGGCCCCAGGATGGCGCCGGCGGTGTCCATCGCGCGCTCGAACCCGAACGCGGTGCCGTACTGCGCCGGCCGTGTCTGGTCGGCGAGCAGGCCGTCGCGGATGGGCTCCCGAAACCCCCGGCCGATCCACGCGACGGTTCTGCCGGCCAGCACCTGCAGCCATCCCGTGGCCAGCGCAAAGGAGCCGATCCCCAACGCGGTGACCACGTAACCGCTCGATGCGAGATACTTGCGACGCTCGACCCGGCCGCCGACGTACCCGCCGGCGAGCTTTGCGATGCTCTTGGCCGACTCGGCGATGCCCTCGATGAGACCGAGCGCGAACGGCGACCCCCCGATGGAGACGAGGAACAGCGGCAAGATCGCCGTCGCCGCTTCATGGCCGAGGTCGCTGAACAGGCTGGCAAGGCCAATGGCAAGAACGCCTCGTGTCAGCCAGGGCTGCTTCACTACCTTAGAGGAGGCCGGCGGACGTGAGCATCTGCCGCAGGCGCGCGCGGTTCGCGTCGGTCAGCGGTCCGGCCGGACGGCGCACGATCGCAAGGGGGAGAAGGCCCAGCATGACCATGGCCTCCTTCACCACCACGAAAAACGGTGCGTCGAGCTGATAGAGCTCCGCGAGGCCGAGACGCCGGCGCATCGACGCCGCCGCCTCTTCGAGCCGGCCCTGCCGGAACCGCTCGTAGACCTCGACGGGAAGCTGCGGGGCGAAGTTGGCGATGGCGGGAATGGCTCCGTCGCCGCCGGAGAGCAGCGTATTCAGCAGGTGAAACTCATTGCCGCAGAGCACGCTGAACTCCGGTTTGACGGGCTTGACCCGTTCGATGACGTCCTGGATGTGGCTGATGCTGTCGATGGTCTCTTTGATCCCCAGCACATTTGCATACGCGGCCGCCAGCTTCGCGACGAGGGCGGTGGGGATGTTCCGGCCCACGACGGCCGGGAAGTTGTAGATGATCACCGGCAGATCGACCGCCCGCGCGACGGCGCCGATGTGGGTCTCGATCGCAGCGTCGTTCGGCGCCCAATAGTACGGTGGAATCACCACGACGCCGTCGGCGCCGGCGTCCTGGGCGTGCCGGGCGTAGCCCACCGCCTCGTCCGTGGACGTGCTGGCGCAGCCGACGAGAACCGGGACACGGCTGTTCGCCCGCTGCACGACGAGTTCAACGAAGCTCCGCCGCTCCTCGGTGGTCAGGTGCATGGCCTCTCCGTTGCTGCCCATCGCAAAGACGCCGTGCGCGCCGCCGTCGATGACGAAGTCGATGTGCCGCTCATTGGCCTCGGTGTCGATGCCACCGTCCTCATCGAACAGCGTGACCAGTGGAGGAATGATGCCGCTGAAGTGCGCCACGGCGGATGCTCCCTTCATGACTCGCAGGTAAGTCGCAACGTGCTGCTCGGCGCGCTCCCGGTCATCCACGGCCACGAGGACGTCGCCCCAGTACCCGAACGCGCCGCGGATGATCTCTCCGTACCCCGGCACCTGGCGGCTGCGGAGGATGGCCGGAATGCCGGCCTCTTCCAGAATCCGCTGGACGAACATCGCTTCCGATTCGCTCGCCGCCTGGTGGACGCGGGCATAGTCGTGAGGGAGCCAGTCGCCGAGATCCATGAGTGTGTGTAGATTCCTACCGTTCCCTGTTCCCGGTTCCCTGTTCCCGTAGTTCCAGTGCCATCCGGTACGCCGTCCGCCGCGGCACTCGATGGGCGCCGGCAACGATCCTCGCCGCCGCGCTGGGCGCGACGCCGCTTCCGAGCAGCGTGTCGAGGTGCTCCCGCAGCACCGCGTCGGAGGCTTCCCGGCCGCCGGCACCGGGAGCGGCGCCTTCCACGACAACCGTGAACTCGCCTCGCGGTTGCCGCGTCCCGAAGTGTTCGACAACCTCGCCGATGTCTCCCCGCACGACTTCCTCGAACCGCTTGGTCAGTTCGCGCACGATGGCAACGCGGCGGCGCCCGAGCGCCGCCTGCAGATCGGCCAGGGTGGCGGCGATGCGGTGCGGAGCTTCAAAGAACACCAGCGTGTAGGGGATGCCGGCCAGCGTCTCGATAGCGCGGCGGCGCTCGGCGGGCTTACGCGGCAGGAAGCCGGCAAAGAGGAACCGCTCGGCAGGCAGGCCCGACACGGCGAGGGCGGCGGTCACGACGCTCGGCCCGGGGATCGCGACGATGGGGATCGACCGGGCAACTGCCAGCGTGATCAGCGGATAGCCGGGATCGGACACCAGAGGCATCCCGGCGTCGGAAACGAGAGCGACGCTCTCCCCGCGTTCGAGCCGCGACACCAGTTCGGCCGCCCGCGCGGCCTCGTTGTGCTCGTGATAGCTCACCAGCGGCGTCGCAATGCCGTGGCGCGACAGCAGCACCCGTGTGTGCCGGGTGTCCTCGCAGGCGATCACGTCCACCTCGTTGAGCACGCGCAGCGCCCGCAGGGTGACATCTTCCAGATTGCCGATGGGCGTGGCAACGACATACAGCGTCCCGGCCATCACGTGTCCCTCACCCATTCCCTCTCCCACCGGGAGAGGGAATGCGGTTGGCCGCATCCGCGGCCTCACTTCGCCATCGCCTGGATCAGCTTCGCCCACGCGTCCTGGGAAGAATCCGCCGTGAGCGTCGCCGCCGGCGTGCCGCCGCGAACAGCCTCCCAGGTCCCCAGCCCCACCACCGGCTTGCCGGCCCGTAGGGCATGGCCGATCTCCGACAGCGTGCCGTATCCGCCCCCGATGGCGACCACACCATCGGCGTTCATCACGATGATGACGTTGCGCATCTCCCCCAAACCGGTGGCGATCGCGACGTCCACGAAGCGGTTCGCGTCAGCGCGGTCGGCGCCGGGGAGGATGCCGACAGTCATCCCGCCGGCCGACTTCGCCCCCCGGCAGGCGGCTTCCATGACCCCGGACAGACCGCCGCAGATCAGCACGTCACCGGCGGCGCCGATGAGCCGGCCGATCTCCTCGGCCCGCGGCTCACTGGCGGGATCGGAGAACGCGCTTTCCCCGATGACGGCGATGAGGCGCCGCATGCAGGAGTCCTTTCAGCAGAACGACCGCCGCGGCTCTGTCGAGCGGCTCGTTCAGATTGCCGCACTTCGGCGATTGGATGCACGACGGGCAGCCCGCTTCGCACGGGCACGCCTCGATCGTATCGAGGGTCGCCTGCATCAGATCGTCCAGTAGAGCGTAGCCCTTCTCGGTAATGCCGACGCCGCCGGGATGCCCCTCGTAGATGAAGATGGCCGGCCCGCCGAGTTCGGGATAGCGCGGGTATGACACGCCGCCGAGATCCCACCGGTCGCACATCGCAAAGAGCGGAAGCAGACCGATCGCGGCGTGCTCGACGGCGTGAATCCCGCCGGCGAGGTCGAGGCCCTGCCGGCGGACCTCCGCTTCTAATTGAGCGGGAATCGAAAACCACACGGCCGCGGTCTGCAGCCGCTCCTCGGGGAGATCGAGGGGCTCCTCGCCGAGGACCTCTTCGCTGAACAGGCGCTTCCGCGCGAACGAGATGACCTGGGTGCTGACTTCAACCTCCCCGAAGTACGCCGTGGTTGGTCCCCACGCGCGCTGCTTCGTCACGGCCAGGATGTCCAACTCGGTCGTCGAGCGGGCCTGCGTATAGTAGTCGCCGTCCGAGGGGACCACGCCGGCCGTGCGGTGGGCGACATCGAAGTCGCGCACCAGATATGCCTCCCCCTGGTGGAGATAGACGGCGCCAGGATGGACCTGCTCGCAGGCGCGCGCGCCGTCCACCGTACCGATCAGACGATTCCGGGTGATATCGACGATGCGGAACGCGGTTCCTCCGACGGACCGGACCTCGACGTCACCGGCCGGATACGACTCCTTCGCCCAGTACCATCTCTGCAGCCGCGGCGTGAGCTCTCCATGCTCGGTCAACAGCTGCGCGATCTCGACGGTATGATCGCCGAAAATCTGCCGATCTTCCTCAGCCAGCGGCGCTTCCGCCGCGGCGCAGCGCAGATGCCCGGCGAGAATGTAGGGATTCTCCGGATCGATGACGGCGTGCTCCACCGGCCGGGCGAAGAGGTAGTCGGGTCTGCGCATCAGGTACTGATCGAGCGCATCTTCCAGCGCGATCAGCATCACCAGCGCCTCATCCGTGCGGCGGCCGGCCCGGCCGGCGCGCTGCCAGGTGCTGGCGATGCTGCCCGGATAGCCCACGAGGATGGCGGCGTCCAGCTCGCCGACGTCGATGCCCAGTTCCAGCGCGCTCGTCGAGATGACCCCCAACAGGTCGCCGTCGAACAGCCGCCGTTCGATCGCGCGGCGCTCTTCGGGAAGGTAGCCCGCGCGGTACGGACTGATCCGGCCGGCAAGGTCCGGCGCATCGTGCTCCAGGGCGGCCCGCGCGTACCGGTACACGAGCTCGGTGATCTTGCGCGCCTGTGTGAACGTGATCGTCCGGACACCCCGCCGGATGAACGCGGTGAACACGGCCGACGCTTCGGAATAGGCGCTCCGCCGGCGCGCCCGCGCCAGGTCGATCAGCGGCGGGTTCCACAGGGTCACCCAGCGCGGGCCGCTGGGCGAGCCGTCATCGGCGACGACGCTGACGGGCAGACCGATCAGCGCACCGGCGAACTCCTGCGGATTGGCGATCGTCGCGGACGTGCAGATGAACACGGGATCAGCCCCGTAGAGCCGGCAGATCCGCCGCAGGCGTCTGATGATGTTGGCCACGTTGCTCCCGAAGACACCGCGGTACACGTGCACGTCATCGATGACGACGTACTTCAGCCGCTCGAAGAACTCCGTCCACCGATGGTGCTGCGGGAGGATCCCCACGTGCAGCATGTCCGGATTGGTGAGTACCACGTGGGCCTCCCGGCGCAGGCGGCGGCGCTGAGGCTGCGGCGTATCGCCGTCGTAGGTCCCACAGATCAGGTCCGGAAGACCGAACTCGCCGAGCGCCCCGGCCTGGTCCTGCGCGAGGGCTTTCGTAGGAAAGAGGTACAGCGCTCGGGATCCGGGATCGGTCAGCAGCGATTCCAGAACCGGCAAATTGTAGCACAGGGTCTTGCCGCTCGCGGTCGCGGTGACGACCACGACGTGCTCCCGGCTACGGACGCGATCGATGGCCGCGGCCTGGTGGCTGTACAGCCTGTTGATCCCCTGCGTGGCCAGGGCTTGCTGCAAAGCCGCCGGCAGCGGGTGGCGCAACTCGGCGTAGCGCGCTTTCCGCGGCGGGATGAAGCGCTCGTGGACCAGCTGGCCGGCATAGCCCGGGCGGCGCTTCAGGGCGTCGAGTGTCTCGCGGACGTTCACGGCGTGCGCACCGCCTTCAGTGTAAGACACCGTGTGAAAAAGAATACCCCCGGATTGTGTCAACCGTCATAGCATCGCCTCCCCGCTAAGTGGTCAGATGTGCGGTGGACGGGGCGTCCCGCCCAAATACTCGGTGAGGTTATCAAGAGGAGGACGAAATGAGGCGTACCCTGCTCATTCCAGTAGTCCTGGCAGCGGTCATCAGTGTGGCGCTGCTGGTTCCCCAGACCAGCCCGGCCGCGGGGATGAAGCCCAGCGATGGCTACACTCTCCACATTGACGGGAGGCTCCACTTCCCCGGGAAGCCGGGGATGATCGCGCATCACTGGTGTAAGACCGGGATTCCGGGCTTCGTGGCGGAGTGCCAGCTGTACGATAGCGACTCGTCCAACGCTCGGCTCGTCGGCGTCGAGCTCGTCGTAACCGCCGCGACGTGGAAGACGTTCCGTGCTTCCGAGCGCGCGCTCTGGCACTACCACAAGACGGAGATCCCAAAGATCGGCGCCACGCTGCCGGACCTGTCACCTGAGGAGGCGGCCAAAGTAGCGAAGAGTCTGGAAGAGACCTACGGGAAGATCTACCTGCTGTGGGATCCGGGCAGGCAGTCGCTCCCGACCGGGCAGCCCAGCGTTACCGTCATCAAGTAGAAAGAATGGGGACAGTCCTCGGCTGGAGGGGACTGTCCCCTGTTCTTCTTGGTGCGGAAGGAGGGATTTGAACCCCCACGAGGTTTCCCCCACAGGCTTCTGAGGCCTGCGCGTCTGCCAGTTCCGCCACTTCCGCAGTCGGCATAGATTACAATACCGACCCCATCACGGCCGGTCAAGCCGAGGCAAACCGCTCCAAGATCAGCGCGACGTGCTTGATGTGCTGGAAGAAATCGTCCAGCCGGATGTTCTCGTTGGGCGCGTGCCCGTTGCTGTGCGCGTAGGAGCACCCCGTTCCCACCGTGGGGATCCCGAACTGCGCGGTCAGCTCGTACATCGGGCCGGTCGCGGCCATCAGCGGCGAAACGATCGGGTCCCGCCCGTAGATTTCCTTGGTCGTCTGCTGCACCACTTTGGAGAGCTCCGACTCCACCGGCGTCCGAGCCGGATGCTCCGCACCCAGCAGTGTCACGGTGACGTCGGCGAATCCACGTTGGGCGAGGTGCGCCTTCACCTTGTGCAGGATGTCCGTCGGCCGCTGATTGGGCACGAGCCGGAAGTCGATCTTCGCGGTCGCGCGGCTCGGCAGCACCGTCTTCGACCCCGGCCCAGTGTAGCCGGATACGATCCCGCAGATCGTGCAGGTCGGCTGGTAGAGGTTGCGCTTGACCAGCTGCACGCCTGACAGGCCCAGTAAGAACTGGTCGATACCAAGGTCGCGCCGGCGTACGTCCTCATCGCGCCGCGCCGCGATCCGCCGCAGGTACTCCATCTCTTCCGGCGTCGGCTCCACTACGTCGTCGTAGAATCCGTCGATCAGGACGTTCTCGTGGCGATCCTTGAACGTCGCGAGCGCCCACACCAGCCGCCAGGCCGGGTTGGGGACGGTGGTGGCCAGACTGCTGTGGAGATCGCGGTTGGCGCCGGCGGCTTCGAGCTCGACGTAGAGGATCCCCTTGGCGCCCATGTAGAGACCGGGTGTTTCCTGGATGTCCTTGCCGCCCGCCTCCCACAGACACCCGTCGGCCTGGATCAGCTCACGGTGGTCGCGCACGAACTGGTGCAGGTGGGCCGACGATACTTCTTCCTCCCCCTCGACGACGAAGCGCACCTCCAGCGGCAGCCCTCCCCGGGTCTGCAGCCAGGCGTCGATCGCGCACATCCGGGCGACGAGATTGCCCTTGTTGTCCGCGGATCCGCGGGCGAAGAGTTTGCCGTCCCGGACGTCCGCCGCAAACGGCGGCGAGTCCCACAGCTCCAGCGGCTCCGGGGGCTGGACGTCATAGTGGTTGTAGATCAGCAGCGTCTTCCCGCCGGCCCCCGACCGACCGTACACGACGGGCGCGCCGTCCGTCGCGTAGAGCTCGGGCCGGACGCCCACGTCCTCCATCAGCCGGGCCACCATACCCGCAGTTTCCTGGATGCCGACGTTCTGGGCGGCGATGCTGGGCTGGCGGCAGAGCCACTGCAGGCGTTCGATGAACTGGTCGCGGTGCGCGTCGATGTAGCCGTAGATGTCTTCCATCCGGTCCTCCGGTGTCGTCGGCGCTACTACGGCGGATTCTGCGTCAGCACCGCGTAGGCATCTTCCAGCGTGGGGATCGCCTCGACCGCGCCGGCCGGCGGGACGGCGGCTACAGCCCGCACGCGCACCCCTGCCGCATACTTGTGCAGTCTCGTCACAAATGCCCCGTCTTCCTGCACGGCGTCGACATCCCTCACCCACCATTCCCACACCTGGCCTGCCACCTGCGCCGTCAGGGCCTCCGGCGAGCCGCTCGCCACGGCCCGGCCCCGCGACAGGATGAGCACGGTGTCACAGACCGCGGCCGCATCGAGGCAGTCGTGGGTGGAGAAGACGACGGGAATCCTGGGACTCAACCGGTGCAGCAGCCGCAGGACGACCAGCCGTTCTTTGACATCGAGGCCGGTGGTCGGCTCGTCGAGGACGAGCGCGGACGGATTGTGCACCAGCGACTGCGCGATGCGGACCTTCTGCTTCATCCCGCCGGAAAACGTGCCAACCGCTCGATCCGCGACCGGCAGGAGCCCCACCAGGTCGAGCAGGCCGGCCGCCATCTGCGCGCGGCCGGGTTCGTCGGTAGCGCCGGCCAGCAGCAGCGAGTGCTCCAGCGTCTGTCGCGGCGTCTGCGCGAGCGGGAAGTTCGGCAGCTCCTGGGGGAAAAATGAGAGACGCGGCCCGCCGGTGCGGGCGAACGGCAGAGGGACGGTGACCGGAGGCCGGCCATCGACCAGCACTTCGCCCGCCGACGCCGGCATCGCGCCGGCGAGGATCCGGATCAGCGTGGTCTTACCCGATCCATTGTGACCGAGGACCCCGATGATGCGGCCTTCGATCTCCACGCTGACGTCGATGACTCCCGCGATGTCACCCGGGTAGGTGCAGGAGAGGTGGTGGAACTCAATGCGCATGCGGGGGCGGGCTATCCGGCCGGTTCTTCGACACCGGCCGCGTTGGCCACGTAGGCGACGAAGTGGGCTTCCGGCTGGGCGCCGACGAACTCGGTGTCGTCGTTGATGACAATCTTCGGAACCGCATAGACGGCGTATCGCTCCGCGAGCTCGGGGAACTCGCTGGCCTCGACGATGTCCGCGCTGACCTTCGCGCTCTCGATGGCCAGCAGGCCGGCCAGCCTGGCCGGGCGCGGACAGTGCGGTCAGGTCGGCGTGACGAAGACTTGAATGTGCGCGCTCTCCTTCAGCCGGGCAAGCGCGTCCTTTGAGGACTCGGCGATGTCGGCCCGGCCCACCGAGACGGCAATGATCAGTTCCAGCAGGGTGGCGAACTCGTACCCGCCGGGAATCCCGTAGTATCGGATTCCATAATCTTCCGCACCGACAAACGCGATGGCCGGCGTGCGCTCGATCCCAAACCGCCGGACGACCTCCGGCTCCGTCACGACGCTGTGTACGGTGAGGCGGACCCGGTCGGAGAGGCCGGCCACTTCTTCAAGGATCCTGCGCGTGTACTCCGCCGTCTCCCCGTCCTGTCCGGGCAGCACGAGGCCCCCTGCGCTCGGAGCGAAAAACTCCAGCGTAACGTCGCCTTTCAGCTCGGAGGCGAACCGCCTGCGGATGAACTCGGCGTCCTGCGGGTTCAAAAACGCCATGCTACGATTACTATAACCCATGAAACTGCGTCTTACGGTTGCGTGCAAAGCATGCGCACGAGAGTTTGAGACTCCGCTCCGATTGGACCGGCGGAGTTTCGAGAAGGGGACGCTGGCAGCGAACTACCATACGTGCCCCCACTGCGGCGAGCGAGGAACCTATAGGAAGGCAGACTACTTCGTTCGAGAGGACCGGGTGACTCGTGACTCGTGACTCGACTCGGTTCTGGCCAGTCACCAGTCACGAGTCACAAATCACTGCCTCCTCTGCTGCTCCTCCACCAACCGGCGCACTTCTTCCAGCAGCCGCAGCGTCTCCGCTTCGAACGTTTCCTGGATCAGGGCAAACTTCGCGCGCTGGCTGATCGTCAGCACGTTGTTGATCTCCTGGATGATCCGCTGCCGGCGCAGTTCGATCTCGCGGCGGAACTGGTCGAGCTCGTCGATCTTGGCGCGGATCAAGTCGTCGTTGCGCGGCTGCTGGACCAGCAGCGCGTTCAACTCGTTCCGGATCTGGGCGCGCCGGCGTGCGATTTCGAAGCGGATTTCCTTGAGGGCCTTCAGCCGCGGGAAGATCCGTCCGATCTGGAATTCGGTGAGGTTGACTTCATCTACCAGCCGCCAGATCATCAGGGCTTCGATGATCCGCTCCGCGCGGGGATCGCGGTAAGGAGCCTGGCCGGCGGCCGGGATTGCCAGGACGAGGACGGCGGCCACCAACGCGAGCAGTGGCCGGCGCCACGGCATGCCGTCCACCACTCGCGTCGCTCGGGTGCACGGCAAGCCTACCTGCCTCCCGGCCTGAAGTCGTAGGGGACTTCGACCCCGGTCAATCCGCTATTCCACAACGTCAGCGTCGCCTGCACACCCGGCGCGGCCTGCCGCACCGATTCGGTCACGAGGCCCGTGATGGGCGTGGGCGCCGCCGCGTTCTGAGGTGACAGCACCGTAAACGTCAGGGCGATGACGACGGCGATCACGGCCGTGGCCACGGCGGCGGTCCAAGACATGCGCGGCATTCGCAGCCACTGGACCACCCGGCCCCAGACCGACCCATCCTCGCCGATCCGCCGCTCGAGGGTCGTCATGAACTCAACCCAGTACCCGGGAGGCGGCCCCGGATCCGGCAGCGCGCGCAGCAGCCCGACCACGTGCTCGAACTGCGCGGCCTCGGTCCGGCAGTCTGCACAGTCGTCGAGATGGGCGAGCAGCACGCGCCGCACGTCCGGCGGCGCCTGCGTCGTCATCGCGTCGAGCATCAATTCCCGCGCATCCATGCAGTTCATGGCAGGTTGGATCGCCGCGTTTCCGCGTTTCCGTGTTTCCGCGTTTCCGCGGTCTCGCGCACGTAAGGCGTCAGCGCCTTCCGCAGCTTCGCCATCCCCGCAAACATCGTCGCCTTGACGGTGCCTTCCGCGCATCCCATGATCCGCGCAATCTCGGCGTAGGGCAGATCCTGGTACAGCCGCAGCTGCATCATCGCCCGTTGCCGGGGAGGAAGGTCATCCACAGCGGAGCGGATGACGCGGCCCAATTCCTTGTCGACCGCCGTCGCGCCCGGATCTTGCTCCGATGACGGCTCCCATTCCAGCTCACGGAGCCCCGACAGGACGAACCGCGACCCGCGGGCGGAGCGGTCGAGGGACAGGTTCATCGTGATCCGGTACAGCCACGTCTTCAGGCTGGAACGCGCTTCGAATCGGGCCAGCGACCGGTGCACACGGATGAAGACTTCCTGTGTCACGTCCGACGCATCCTCGTGGCTGCGCAGCATGCGGCGGGCAATGCGGTACACCGCCTCGCGATATTTGATCACGAGGGCCGTGAAGGCGCTCTCTTCGCCGCCTTTGAATGCCTCGACTAATGCCCGGTCTTCTGCGTCCATGCCCGCCTGTAGGACGAGTCGGATCCGTTACTGGTTTAGGAACGGAACATACCGATGGACTCCGCGAATTTCTCCACGTACTTCCAATCAAGCAGCTTGAAGAAGGTGTCGATATACGCAGCCTTGCCGGTGTAGAAGTCGGCCCAATACGCGTGCTCGAAGCAGTCCAACGCGACGAGCAGTGACGCACCCCAGATCGGGAAGGTGTTCTGCTCATCACCGATGTAGTTGAACAGCCGCTCGGTGTCCCAGTCGTACGCGGTCCAGGCCCAGCCCCGCGCGGCGATCCCGGTGGCCTTGAGGTCTTTCTGCCAGTCCTCGACCGAGCCGAAATCGCGGACGATCAGGTCGGCCAGTTTGCCCGAGGGCGCGCCCCCTTTGCCGCCGATCAAGGTGAAGTACAACTCGTGGTTCTTCACGCCGCCCACGGCGCGCGTGAGCTCAACTTTCAGTTCGCGGATATCCGAGTAGGTCGGATTGGCCTTGGCGGGATCCCGATCCACCATGCCGAGCTTCTCGTGGATCTCGTTGGCTTTGTTGACGTAGCCCTGGTAGAGCTTGTAGTGCTCCTCCATCGTCTTCTTGGAAATTCCAGCCAGCTCCATGTCGAACGCGGGAAACTTCTTGGCCTCGTACTTCGGGTATGCCATCTTCTCGCCTCCTTCACGCGTGTGGGGGATACCAACGTTCATTATACCCCAGCGTCATAGACGGACTCGCCGCCGATGACGGTCGTCGCCACACGGGTCTGCAGCAGTTCGTCCGCCGGAACCGTCAGTGGATCCCGATCGAGCACGACGAAGTCCGCCCATTTTCCGACCGCCAGCGTCCCGCCCCGATGCTCCGCGCCCGACGCGTAGGCGGCGCCGGTCGTGTACGCGCGCACCGCGTCGGCAGCGGTGAGGGCCTCCTCCGGATACCAGGCGTCCGTCTGCCCGGGGCGCCGCCGGGCAGACGCCGCGTATAGTCCTTCGATCACGTTCGCGGTCTCCACCGGCGCGTCTGAGCCGAAGACCAGATGGGTGCCCGCGTCCAGCAGCGTCCGCCACGCGTAGGCGTAGCGGCTGCGCGCGCCCCAGTAGCGGTCGGCGACGTCGCGATCGGCGGTCGCGTGGATCGGCTGCATCGACGCGATCACCCCCAGCCGCGCCAGACGCGTCAGGTCGGTAGGATCCAGGACCTGCACGTGCTCGATGCGATGGCGGGCGCCCAGCTGCGCCGACGACGCGGCGTGCTGTTCGTAGGCGTCGAGCACCCATCGGTTGGCGCGGTCGCCGATCGCGTGGATCGCGCACCAGAACCCGCCGGCCACCGCGCGCCCGACCAGCTCGACCAATTCGTCCCGCGAGCGGATGGCGACTCCCTGGTTCTGCGGCTGCCCTTCGAACGGCGCAAGCATGTTGGCGGTCTGCGACCCCAGCGTGCCGTCGGAGAAGATCTTGACCGGCCCGACGCGAAGCCAGTCGTTCCCGAACCCGGACCGCAGACCGGACTCGATCGCGGCGGGCAGGCC
Organism: bacterium; assembly: GCA_036004445.1. Taxonomy (GTDB): domain Bacteria; phylum Sysuimicrobiota; class Sysuimicrobiia; order Sysuimicrobiales; family Kaftiobacteriaceae; genus DASXUC01. The sequence continues at coordinate 36,383 of DASYRL010000067.1, read as the reverse complement.
GGATTCGGGAATCGCATTCCAGACCCGCAGCCGCAGCTCCCCGCGGGCGGCCAGGCGCTGAAACGCGGCAAACACTTCAGGTCCTTCGAAGTCGTGCACGCCGACGATGCCGTAGGAGTGGAGCAACGCGACAGCGTTGCGGATGCCGTCTTCGACGTCCAGCGGACCGGAGGGCGGAATGACCCGGGTGATCAGGTCTCGCGCTTCTTCTTTCAGCAGACCGCTGGGCTCCCCCGAAGCGCTGCGGTCGATAACGCCGCCCGGAGGGTCGGCGGTCTGCGCATCAACGCCGGCGAGCGCCAGCGCGGCGGAATTGACCCAGAGCAGATGGCCGTCTTTGCTGGTCAGCGCGACGGGGGCGTCGGCAACGGCCGCGTCGAGATCGAACTTCGTGGGGAACCGGCCCTCCGGCCAGAGGTTCTTGTCCCACCCGCGGCCGAGAATCCAGTCCTCCCGCCGGGTCCGGCCCGCCGCCACGGCGACCCGCGCGACGGCGTCGGCCAACGATGCGGCCTCACGCAGCTCGACGCGGCGCAGCGCGATACCTAGCGATGCGAGATGGATATGGCTGTCGACGAATCCCGGGAGGATCGTGCGGGCGCCGAAATCGACCCGGTCAAAGCCGGAAAACTCGTTGCTGAGATCTGTAGCGCGCCCTCTGGCCACGACGCTGCCGCCTAAGACGGCCAGCGCCTCGACAACCGATGGGCTGGGGTCCAGCGTATAGATCCGGTCAGCGGTGAAGAGTGTACCCTTCACCACGCGGCTCTATCCGTAATACGCTCGTAGAGATACGCCCGCACCCGCTTGTAGACGAAGAAGGTCGCCACAGAACTGATGGCGCCCTTGAGCAGATTAAACGGCAGGAGTGCCGGGAGGACCAGGGCGATGACCTGCGGGCGCGGTATGCCAAAGAAGACCGGCGTCAATGCGATGTTGGCGACGATCATGACGCCGGACATCGCCAGCACGCCGATGATCAGGGATTTGATCGCGCCGGCTTTCGTGCGCTCGAACAGATAGTACGCTCCGGCCACGCCGGCAAGGGTGACGCCGGCGAGAAAATTCATGAAGATCCCAAATGGCCCGCCCAAGGGGGCCGAGCGGAACACGCCGATCAGCACGGCCTTGATGGCTTCCACCGCTACTCCGTATGCGGGGCCAAGGGCAAACGCCGCGATCAGGGCGGGAACTTCACTCGGGTCGTACTTCAGGTACGGCGGAAACCCCGGCAGTGGAAATTCGAAGTACATGAACGCAAAGGCGACCGCGCCAAGCAGTGCAACCTGCGTGAGCCGTCTCATTTCTGCCCCTCACCTCGTAAGTCGACTTCGGGGCAGAAACACGCATCCGGTCTCGGGTCCCCTAGTCCCGGGTCCCCTAGTCCCGTGAAGTTTGACCTTCTCCCATCCGGACTATACCGTCGGCCCCGGAATCACACCGGATCCACCGCCGCAATCGGCGGGTAGCGGGCTGTACCGCCGGTCGGGAATTGCCCTGAGCTACGTCGAACGGGCGCACCCTGCCCCGAAGGTCGTCTGTAGTTGTCGCTTCTATCCTAACACGTAGGGGAAACTATCGCTCCGGCTGCACACAGGTCACGGCAATGATCGCGGTGTGGACCGCGCCGCCTTCACCGTATCTGAGCGTGACGACCGTCTTGCCGGGGCGCGTGCACTCGGCCTCCACCTTGATCTTTCCTCCCGGAAGGATCTCCAGGATGCCCGGCGGACTCGCCGAGACGTCCACCAATTCACCCGCACCGCGCAGCAGATCGAAGACCTCGCCCATTTGGATTTCGATGGTGGTTCTGACGGTGTGAGAGGCCAGGGCGGGAACCGTCAGCAGAGCGACCAAGGCAATCGCCAAACTCATGCCCCGGAGGGTGGCTCCGTACGCCGATTCAGTCATCTTGCTTGACGCCGAGACAGACGACCGTCACAGGGGGTGGCTCGCCCCGCGGGGAGGACCTGCAGTCCGACCAGCGCGATCAGCAGTCCCAGCACGAGAAGACGCATCGCTGTTCTCCTCTCGTGAGTGCCGAATGGTTTCGGAATGGTTTCGGGTGCCTTCGCCAGTCAATTCGTAGGTCCTGCCCGTGCGGATTGGCGTCAGGCGGGGGTGCGGAGCCGACGAGGAGGAGCACGGCCTTGACCGAACTAGGCTCAGCGTGCGTGACCGCGATACCGGCCACTCGGCGTCATCTCATACCGCCGATCGCCCGCCCATTCGGTTCGACCGCAATGAACTGGCCGGTGCGTTCGGCGACATCGGGACCGATCTTCCGCTGATCGTTGGCCTGATCCTGGCCGCCGGTCTGGACAGCGCGAGCGTGTTGATCATGTTCGGCCTGATGCAGGTTGGTACGGGCCTGATGTACCGAATGCCGATGCCCGTTCAACCCCTCAAGGCCATGGCTGCGATCGTGATCAGCCAGAAACTCGCCGCAGGCGTGCTGTTTGGTGGTGGACTGGCAGTCGGCATCCTGATGCTGGTCCTCACCGTCACTGGATTGTTGGCGTGGCTGGCACGCGTGATCCCGACGACCGTCATCCGCGGCATCCAGTTCGGCCTTGGCCTGCAGCTGGCCTCGCTGGCGCTTCGCGAGTACGTCCCCGCGGAAGGACTTCCGGGCTACGTGCTGGCGGCGGCGGCGTTCCTGATCGTCATCCTGCTGCTGGGCAACCGTCGCTTCCCTGCCGCCCTGTTCGTGATTGCGCTGGGCGTGGCGTACGCCTTTGCGTTTACCCTCGACACCGCCGGGGTGGCCGCGAGCATCGGCTTCCGACTGCCGGCGTTTCGCATCCCGGTCACCGCCGACGTCCTCAGCGGCCTCGTGATCCTGGCGCTGCCGCAGATTCCCTTGTCGTTGGGGAACTCGATCCTCGCCACGCAACAGGTTGCACGGGATTTCTTTCCGGATCGCGCGCCAGGGCTGCGGAAGATCGGCGGGACGTACGCGCTGATGAACCTGGTGAATCCATGGTTTGGGGGAATCCCTACCTGTCACGGCTCGGGTGGGTTCGTCGGTCACTACACCTTCGGCGCCCGCACGGGCGGATCGGTCGTCATCTACGGCCTGCTGTACCTGTTCCTGGGGGCGTTCTTCAGCGGCGGGTTCGACCGGATCATCCACGTCTTTCCATTGCCGATGCTCGGGGTGCTCCTGCTCTTTGAAGCGCTAGGGCTGATGTCCCTGGTCGGCCGGCTGGAGGAGCCACGGTACCAGCTGCGCGTTGCCCTCCTCATCGGGCTGATCGCCGGACTCGTCCCCTACGGGTATGTCCTGGCGCTGGTGCTCGGGCCTCTGCTGTTGGCCTACCAGCGCTCTCGCGGCGGAACACAGTAGGAACTGGTACCAGGTACGAGTTGTCGGCCAAATACGTACCAGGTACTTGATTCCCCGGGGAAAGTACCTGGTACCGAGGAGGCGGCTATGCAACGCGTCTTATTCGTCTGACGCGGGAACAGCATGCGCTCCCAGATGGCGGAGGCCTTCTTCAATGCGCTGGCTCCGCCCGGGTGGCGCGCAGGTTCCGCGGGGACGGCGCCGGCAACTCAGATCATGCCGCAGACCTATGAGGTCATGCGGGAATTGCGCTTTGACCTGCAGGGGCAGTATCCAAAATCGCTCGACGAGGCGCTGACCCCCGAGGTGGCGCTGGTCATCGGGTTGTGCGCCGAGGAGGCCTGCCCGGTCGTCCCGGGCGTCCCCAACGAGCACTGGCCGCTGCCGGATCCCGTCGGGCGGGATCTGAAGTTTGTCCGCGGGATCCGGGACGATCTGCGGATCCGTGTCGCCGATCTCGTGCGACGGCTCCCGGACTAGACGTTGAGCTCGCGCATCTCTCCGGTCACGAGGTAGATCACCCGCTCGGCGACGTTGGTGATGTGGTCGGCGGCCCGCTCGAGGTGCTGGGCGACGAGGATCAATTCCAACGCCCGGCTGGTGGTCTGCGGATCCTTGACCATGTCGGCGAGGAGTTCCCGAAACACCTGCGATCGGAGGTCATCGACCATGTCGTCCTTCGCCGCGAGCGACTCGGCGAGCGCCACGTCGCGGCGCACGAAGGCGTCGAGGGCGTCTTGGAGCATCCCCTGCACGATCTGTTCGATACGGGGAATGTCTACCACCGGTTTCAGCGGGGGCTCCTTGATCAGCCGCTTGATCGCCTTGCCGATCCCCTCGGCATGGTCGGCCATCCGTTCCAGGTCGATCGAGATCGCCATGGTGCTGGTCAGCTCGCGGAGGTCGCGAGCCATCGGTTGCTGGGTCGCCAGCAGAGCGATGACCCGCTGCTCGATTTCCAGATGGAGCGCGTCGACGCGGGTGTCATCGGCGATCACGGCGTCGGCTTCTCCCGCATCACGCGCCTGCAGGGCCTCAATGGCCCGGTGGATGAGCGCCCCGGCCATGGTGCCCATCCGGACGATATCGTCTTCCAGGCCGCGCAGCGCCTGCTCGAACGACTCCCTGGGATGCATTGTGCTGTGGCTCATCCGTTCCCCGTTCCCCGTTCCCTGTTCCCGATCTTCATCCGAAGCGCCCCGTGATGTAGTCCTCGGTGCGCTGATCCGTCGGGCGGGTGAACAGCGAGTTGGTCGGACCGTATTCTACCAACGCGCCGTCCAGCATGAACGCGGTCGACTCGGAGACGCGCGCCGCTTGCTGCATGTTGTGGGTCACGATGACGATGGTAATGTCCCGGGCCAGCTCCCGCGCGAGCTCTTCGATGCGCAGCGTGCTCGCCGGATCGAGCGCCGAGCACGGCTCGTCCATCAACAGCACTTCCGGCGACACGGCGAGGGCCCGCGCGATGCACAGCCGCTGCTGCTGTCCGCCCGACAGGCTCGTACCGGGTTTCTCGAGGCGATCTTTGACCTCGTCCCACAACGCCGCCGCGTCGAGGCTGCGCTCGACGGTTCCGTCAAGCACGGAGCGGTCCCGGACCCCGGCCAGGCGCAGCCCGGCGGCCACGTTATCGTAGATGCTCATCGTTGGAAACGGGTTCGGCTTCTGGAACACCATGCCGATGCGCCGGCGGATCAGCACCGGATCGACGCCGGGCGCGTAGACGTCCTCGCCGTCGAGGGCGACGCGGCCGCTCACGCGCGCGCCAGGGACGAGTTCGTGCATGCGGTTCAGCGTTCGCAGGAACGTGGACTTGCCGCAGCCCGAGGGGCCGATGATCGCTGTGACCTGGCGGATGGGGATCGATAGCGTGACGCCCCTCAGCGCGTGGAGTCGATCGAACCAGGCATGAACGTCCGCGGCCTCGAGCGCCCCGGCATGATCGATCAACCCGGCGGCACCCCGCCGGGTTGGCTGGTCGGTCTGCGCTCCAGATTCCACAAAATTGAAGTTCGGCCGGGTTTGCAGAGAATCCCTCACCGCAGCTTCACCTGGCGTCCCGCGGCAAACCGCGCGGCGACGTTGACCACCAGCACCAGTCCCACCAGCACGAGCGCTCCGGCCCAGGCCTGGCGGTGCCAGTCGTCAAACGGCGAGATCGCATACGCGAAGATCTGCAGCGGCAGCGCCGCGACCGGCTTCAACACGTTCCAGTTCCAGAAGCGGTTCCCAAATGCCGTGAATAGCAGCGGCGCGGTTTCCCCGGCAATACGCGCCAGGCCGACCATGATGCCGGTGACGATGCCGGCCGAGGCCGTCGGCACCACCACCCGCAGCGTGGTCTTCCACACCGGGATGCCCAGCGCGAGCGAGGCTTCGCGGATGCTCTGCGGCACCAGCCGCACGATCTCTTCCGTCGTGCGGACCACGGTCGGGATCAACATCACGCCAAGCGCTACGCCCCCGGCCAGCGCGCTGAAGTGGCGCAGCGGCAGCACGATCAGGACGTAGGCAAACAACCCCATCACGATGCTCGGCATCCCGTTCAGCACGTCGGCGGTCAAGCGGGCCACATCTCCGAGGCGGCTGCCGGGATACTCGGCCAGGAACACGCCACCCAGCACGCCCAGCGGGATTCCCACCAGCCCCGCGAGGCCGAGCAGCATGATCGTTCCCGCGATCGCGTTCGCCATCCCACCCCCCGGCTCGCCGGCTGCGCCGGGCAGATGCGTGAAGAAGTCCAGGTTGAGCGCGCCCACCCCGGTGCGCAGCAGAAATCCCAAGATGAGGAACAACGGGGTCAGCACGGCGAGCGTGCACAGGAACGTCACGGCCGCCATCGCCGAGTTGGTGACGCGGCGCCGACCATTCGAGACCGACGGGCCTCGGGCATCGGGCTTCGGGCTTCGATCCAGAATCGCCATCACTCTCGGATCAGGGCCGGGCCGCGGGCGACGCGCCGCACGAGCACCCGCGCAAGGATGTTGACGGTCAGGGTCACCAGGAACAGGACGAGTCCGGCGTAGACGAGCGCGGCAACGTAGAGGTCGCTCGTCGCCTCGGCAAACTCGTTGGCGATGACGGCCGACACGGTATAAGCGGGAGCGAGCAGCGACGCCTTGATCTGTGGCACGTTCCCGATCACCATCGTCACGGCCATCGTCTCGCCCAGCGCACGGGCCAGCGCCAGGAAGATCGCCCCCGCGATCCCCGAGCGCGCGTAGGGGATGACGGCCGTCCGGGTGGTTTCCCACCCCGTGGCCCCCAGGGCCAGCGCGGCCTCCCGCTGCGAGCGCGGCACGGTGCGCATGACCTCGGTACTCAGCGCGACGATGAAGGGCACGACCATGATCGCGAGGACCAATCCGGCGGTGAGCATGCCGATGCCCAGCGGCGGTCCGGTGAACAGCGGGAGAAATCCCAGCGTCGATTTCAGCAGCGGCGTGAGTGTGGCGCGCACCCACGGGACGAGGACAAAGATCCCCCACAGGCCGTAGACCACGCTGGGAATTGCGGCGAGCAGCTCGACAAGGAACCGGACGGGCGTGCGCACCCACCCCGGCGCCAGCTCCGAGAGGAAGATGGCCACACCCAACCCCAGCGGGACGGCAAGCAACAGGGCGACCGCCGACGACACCAGGGTGCCGTAGACGAACGGCAGGACGCCGAATTCACCGGCCACGGGATCCCACGTCGAGGTGGCAAAGAACGCGAGCCCGAACCGCCGGATCGCGGGCATGCCGGCATCGATCAGCGCGATCAGCATCGCGCCCATGATCAGCGGGATGGCGACGGCCGTCGCCGCCAACACGTATTGGAATACCCGATCGCCTGTTGCGCGGACCGGCGACCGGGGCGCTGCTGAGTTGACCGCCACGATGCCCTCTACCGCAGGATGGGCTGCCCCCGTGCGGTGACCGTCTTTAGGGTACTTTCGATGCGGGCCGCTAGACTCTTTGGCAAAGGGGCGTAGAGCAAGGTCGGGGCGTACCTCTGTCCGTCATGCACCGCCCACCACAGGAAGTCCACCAACGCCTTTCCCTTCGCGGGATCCGCCTGCTCCCCGTAGATGAGGATCCACGTGAAGCCGGCGACCGGGTACGCGTCGCGGCCGGCCGGGTCGGTGAAGAACACTCGATAGTCCGCCGGGATCGACGCAAGCGCTCCTTCCATTGCTTTGGTAGTGCTGGACAGCGACGGCCGGACGAACTGGCCTGTCTTGTTACGCACGTTCCCAAAGGTCATCTTGTTGGTCAGCGCGTAGGCCAGTTCGACGTAGCCCAGTGTGTTGGGGGTCTGCCGGACCAATCCCGCGACGCCCTCGTTCCCGCGCCCGCCCAATCCCGTCGGCCAGTTCACCGACGTACCTTCGCCGACCTTCTCCTTCCACTCTTTGCTGACCTTGCTGAGGTAGTTGACCCAGATCGCGGTCGTGCCCGACCCGTCGGAGCGGTGAACGACGACGATGTCGGCGGACGGCAGCGCCGCCTTGGGATTGGCCTGCACGATCCGGCGATCGTTCCACTTGGTGATCTTGCCGAGGAAGATGTCGGCCAGCACGTCGGGGGTGAAGTTCAGCCCGATCGTGACGCCCGGGATATTGTACACGGGCACGACGGCGCCGGCCACCATCGGCACGTGCAGGACGCGGCCGCCCGCCTGGCGGATCTGCTCGTCGGTCATCGGGCCGTCGGATGCTCCAAAGTCCACCGTCTTTTCGATGAACTGCCGGATCCCGCCGCCGGAACCAATCGACTGGTAGTTGATCTGCACACCCTTCTCCGCTGCGTAGACCTGGGACCACTTCGAATACAGGGGGAATGGGAACGTCGCCCCGGCTCCATTCAGCGTGATGGTCTGTGCCGGTACGGGCGCCTGGCATCCTCCCAGCAGCACCATGACGGCAAGCAGCAGTCCGGTCAACATCCTTGGCATGCGGCGTCCTCCCTGTATCGTCATTCTTTCTACACCACAATGAGCGTAGCGCACGTGCCTCAAGTGCGCGCCAAGGGTGCGTCAAGGTTGAGTGAAGAAATCCGGGTCTATTGCAGGAGGTCGAGACGATATCCGACGCCGCGCACCGACACGATGCGGACGCCACCGCGGCGTTCCACTTTCTTGCGCAGCCAGCCCAGGTGCGTATCCAGCGTTCGTGAATCACCGAAGTAATCCTCACCCCAAACGTCGGCAAGCAGCCGCTCTCGCCTGACCACTTTTCCCTGGTGCCGGAGCAGGAGGTGGAGCAGCGCGTACTCCTTGGCCGACAGCGGAATGGGGGTTCCGTCGACCACCACTTCGTGGCGGCCGACGTCCATCACCAGACGGCCGGCGACGAGACGGTCTTCCACGCCCGCCGCCACGACGATGGTCTCCAGGACGTTGGCGATGTCCTCGCAGCGGTCGGTCGCACTCTCCAGCAGCTCGAAAACGTCCTTCCACTTCAGCAGATCCTTCGGCGACGCCCGTCCGGCGAACAACCGCTCGATCGCCTCGCGCAGGAGATCATCCCCGCGATTCTCCAGCCGGTGCAGCGTCCGCGTGTGGGGAAATACGTCCCGCATCTGGCGGAGGCTGTCGAGCGCGGCGGCCAGCTCGCGGGCGGAGTCCCGCACCACCTGGCCCATGGCCTTCGCCGGCGCGATGGCCCGGCGGATCCGGTAGATGGCCAGCCGGGCGGCCGCGGCTTCGATGCCGTCGAGGACGTCGTCGAGGTAGCCGGTCAGCGCCCGCAGCGAGTCAACGTCGGGTTGGGTGGTGCGCGGCGTCAGCAGCAGCTCGAACAGGTCGCGGGCGATAGCGTCGCCCTTGTGCTCGAGGTCGCGGATCTCCGGCCATGCGCGCGCGACGGGCGTCTTGCCGTTCAGCGTCTCGGCGAGCAGGTCGGCCGCCTGGACAATCGTGCGGGCCATCTCCTGCAGTAGATCGAACTCGCCCGCGGTCGCGGGTGATACGGCGGGTTGGCGTGGGGCGGCCATCCCATCCAGCATAACATCCTGCTACCGGTAGACTGAGCGGACAAACGCCAGGGCCGCAAGCACCACCAACGAGAGAAGAGCGGCGGACCCGAAGACTCCCTGCAACAGCGCCGGCCACGGCACGATGACCGATAGAGCAAAGAGCAGAATCATGGTCACGCACGCCGCCAGCACGGCGACCATCCTGCGACTGAAGCGCGGGACCGTTCCCGGCTCGCGGCCGTCGACGGAGGGCTCCTGCAGATAGTAGGGTACGTCGGTGACGACCGTCACGAGCGTGCCCGGCCGGCGCCGGAAGAACAGGGCCGCCTTCAACAGAAACGAGGTCTGGTTGTGCAGGAGGAAATTCCACAAGCGCGCCGGCACGAACTCAGGGAGGATCACCGTGAGCTGCTGGTCGAACCCCACGTCCCATTCCAGCTCGTCCAGGTACTGCAGGAACGGCCTGATCACGGACCGGTACGGGGATGACAGGACCGTGAGCGGCACACCGAGGCTCCACTGGGACCACTTCGCGACCACGTCGGCGGTCTCGGCGCCATTGATGTCGATCATCACCGCGGTGACGTCATCACTGATGGACTTCGCATAGCGCAGCGCCGGCAGGACGCCTTTGTGAATGCCCCCGACGGGGATGACCACTTTGTGCTGCAGGTGCGCCTGGGTGGTCCTCGCCCCGGCGAGAGAGAGCTGGGTGCGGACGTTCTCGTAGTACAGGTAGATGCTCCGCATGAACCACACGAAGCTCGGAACCAGCAGCATGATGATCCAGGCGCCGTGGGAGAACTTCGCGACCGTCACCACGACGAGGATCAACGCGGTCGTGACGGCGCCGACCGCGTTGAACACGATGCTGCGCTGCCAGCCTCTGCCCCGCTCCGTCCACCACTTCTTGACCATGCCGCTTTGGGACAGCGTAAACGACAGGAAGACCCCCACCGCGTAGAGCGGGATCAGCGCGTGGGTGCTCGCCGAAAACACGTACAGCAGCAGCCCCGACAGCAGGCCCAGCACGAGGATCCCGTTGGCGAACACTAGGCGATCCCCCAGGTTCATCAACTGGTGGGGGAGGAAGCGGTCGCGGGCGAGGATCGACGACAGACGCGGGAAGTCGGCGAAACTGGTGTTCGCGGCCAGGATCAGGATCATCGCAGTCCCGGCCTGCATCATGTAGTACGCGGGGCTGCCTGACCCGAATACCTGCCGCGCCAGCTGCGACACGATGGTCTCATGTTCGACCGGGACCAACCCGTAATGGCGCGCCAGGTAGGTGATGCCGAGAAACATCGCGCTGAGGAGGGCCACCATCCAGATCAGCGTCACCCCGGCGTTGCGAGACTCCGGCGGGCGGAACGCCTGCACGCCGTTGCTGATCGCCTCGACGCCCGTCATCGCCGCCGACCCCGACGCAAATGCCCGCAGCAGCAGCAACAACGTCAGCGGCTGCAACGCCGCCCCTGCGTCGGCGGCCGCCTGCGGAGCTACCGCCGGGCTCCCCCAGCTCCGAAGCAGCCCCAGGCCGAGCATGACGAACATCATCACGACAAAGAAGTAGGTCGGAACGCTGAAGATCGTCCCCGACTCGCGCACTCCCCGCAGGTTGATCAGCGCGATCAGGGCGACGGCGGCCAGCGCGATCGTGATGCGGTGCGGGAACAGCTCCGGCGCAGCGGAGGTAATCGCGGCCACCCCCGCGGCAATGCTGACGGAAACCGTGAGGATGTAGTCAATGAGCAGCGCCGCCGCCGCGATGAGCCCCGGCCAGATGCCGAGGTTGCTGCGGGCGACGATGTAGGCGCCGCCCCCCGACGGATAAGCATGGATCGTCTGATAGTAGGAGAACCCGACGATCGCGAAGACCGCCGCGATCGCCAGCGCGATCGGCCAGGCCAGCGTCAGCGCCGCCGACCCGGCGACCGTCAGGGCCAGCAGGATCTCCTCGGTAGCGTACGCCGACGACGACAGGTTGTCCGAGGAGAAGACGGCGAGGCCTTGGATCTTGTTGAGACGTTCGTGCGCCAGCCGGGCCGTCGGCAGCGGCGGCCCGATCAGCGCACGCTTCACGACATTCAGTGCCACGGGGTCCAGTCTGGCACAAGACGGACGCCTTAGAAATACCTAAAGGTGCTCGACGTCGACGACGCCTTGCGGAGGCTCGGGATAGAGGGGAAATGCAACGTCCGTGACGGCGACCATCGGGATCTCCTGCAGGGCCAGCTTGAAGATCACCGTGGTGTTCTGATGCAAGACCTGCTCGACCATGTTGTCCATGAGGATCTGGGCCACAATGACGTGAATGAACGCCCGGGGATGGGTCAGTCGCAGCCGCTCGACGTACGTCCGGATTGGCCCCACGAGATCCCGCAGCGGGGACGCCAGGATGACCAGTTCGTCGTCCGGGAAAAACCGGTCCCACTTGTGCTTGACCTCCGCCGCCTTCTCCTCGTCGATGGCAACGTGCACCGCCGTCCAGCGGAATCCCAGCGACCGGACGAATTGGACCTGCCGCAGCGCCGCGGCATGGACGTCTGAAATGAGCACGAGGTTGATGACGGGTACGGTCGGCGGAGGCTCCGCGACTCCGCTGACGCTCAGCCGCCGGCGCACGTCCTGATAGTGCCGGTGGATGCGGAAGAAAATCCCGACCAGCGTCGGGATCAGGATGATGATGATCCAGGCCCCCTGCGCGAACTTGGTGACCGCGAGGACCACGATGACCGCCGAGGTCAGCACCGCGCCGAAGGCGTTGAGCGCCTGCTTGAACCGCCAACGGGGATCGAAGCGGAGAATCGACCCTTTGGTCTGGATCTCCTCGCCCGGGGCGAGGCGGCCGACCTTTCGCCAGCGCAGGACCATCCCGGTCTGCGACATCGTAAACGAGAGGAAGACGCCGATCGCGTACAGCGGGATAAGGCGGGAGACGTTGGCCTGGAACAGGACGACCAGCAGCGACGCGATGATCGCCAGGCCCACGATACCCCAGGAGAACACGAGCCGGCTGCCCCGGTAGGTGAGCTGGCGCGGTAGGAAGCCGTCCCCCGCATGGAGCGCGGCCAGCCGCGGGAAATCCGCGAACGCCGTGTTCGCAGCGAGGACAAGGATGATCGTCGTCGCAACCAGAGTGATGACGTGCAGGTAGCCGGTCCCATAGATGGTCCGAGCGAGCTCGGAAATGATCGTTTCCTGCTCCACCGGCACCGCGTGGGCGCGGTTAGCGAGCACCGTTGTTCCCACGAACATGGTGCCGATGAGCACGCTCATCCAGGCCATCGTGGCCGCGGCGTTCTTGCTCTTCGGCTCGCGGAATGCCGTGATCCCGTTGCTCACCGCTTCTGTGCCGGTGACGGCGACCGCCCCGCTGCTGAACGCGCGGAGGACCAGGAACACGGTCAGCGGCTGGAAGGCGGTGGTTTCAAGCGCGACGCCGGTGACCTGACCCAGCTGTCCGGTGAGGAGCTGATAAAAGCCGGTCACGAGCATGACCAACATCATCACGACGAAGAAGTAGGTTGGAATGGCAAAGATGGTCCCGGATTCCCGGACCCCCCTGAGGTTGATCACCATCATGAACAGGATGGCCGCAACCGCGAGCTCCACCCGCCAGGGGATGAGCACCGGGAACGCCGACGCGATTTGCGCGACGCCGGATGCGATGCTCACCGAGACCGTCAGGATGTAGTCGGTGAGCAACGCCGCTCCGGCGGTCTGCGCAGGTCCTTCTCCGAGGTTATCCCGCGCCACGATGTAGGCTCCGCCTCCGCCCGGATAGGCGAAGATCGTCTGCCGGTACGAAATCGTGAGGACCAGAAGCAGCAGCGAGATGGCGATCGAGATGGGAATGGACAGACCGAAGAACGCCGTGCCCGCCACCGCGAGGACAATCAGGATCTCCTCGGTGGAATAGGCGACCGACGAGAGGACGTCGGATGCGAAGACCGCGAGCCCCACGAACTTGCCCACGGTCTGCTGGGGCATCTCATACGTCGGCAGCGGCGAGCCCAGCAGCAGCCGACGGAGCGAGAAGCGGCGAGGATGCCACCGGGCCGGCGCCGCCTCATACGCCGCTGTGGTCCTCAGGATCGCGCGCAGGATGAGAGCGATCACCAGGAGCAGGATGGCGACGCCCGCGCCGGTGCCGACGGCAGTCCAGCGCTGGATGGCGGCCACGACCAGCAGCCCCACGGCGAGCAGGAGTGCCTGCAGCAAGCGATCTGACATCATCTGACCCAACTGCTGACGGTAGCAACACCGGACTTAGGAAATCCTTAAGGATTTCCTAATGGCCTTCTTGCTATGGTGTTTTTCGGCCATCCGGTCCACGATGCAACCTCGACGCTCCCATCAAGAAACCGTCAGTAGCCTGCGCCCACCGGCGGTACCCCGGCGACCGATAACGCTGCGGACACTGACACGCCGTATGACGCCCGCCCAGTCGCTGCTGCTGGGGTTCACGGTCCTCACGCTGTTCGGAGCGTATCTGCTCACGCTGCGGATCGCCTCGGCGGAGGGGGTCCGGCAGCCGTTCGTGGACGCCGTCTTCACCGCGACCTCGGCGGTAACGACCACCGGGCTCATCGTCGTCGATACCGGCAGCTACTACTCCACGTTCGGGCAGTGGGTCATCCTCGCGCTGTTCCAGATCGGCGGGCTCGGGTACATGGCGTTTGTCGCTGGAATCGCCTTCGTCGTGGGCTCACGGGTGTCGCCGGGAGCGGGCCTGACGATCGAGGAATCGCTCGCTGGCGCGCGCTACGGCGAGCTGAAGGGGTTCCTCAAAACCGTCTTCCTGTTCACGCTGCTCTTCGAAGGCATCGGCACCATCGGCCTGAGCCTGGTCTACGCGCGGGACTTTCCGGTGACCAAAGCCCTGGCCTTGGGATTCTTCCACGCGGTCTCGGCTTTCTGTACGGCGGGATTTAGCCTGTTCGCCGACAGTTTCGTCCGATATCGAGACAGCCTCACCGCCAACATCGTGGTGGCGATCGTGACGGTCGCCGGCGGCATTGGATTCTTCGTGCTGCGGGATCTGCTGCAATTCTCGTATCAGGCGCTCGCCGGCGTCAGGCACCCCCGCCTGTCCGTCCACACGCGGCTCACCTTGCTGGTGTCCGGGGTGTTGCTGCTCGGTGGAACGGTCCTCGTCCTGATCGCAGAACGCCACCTGCCGGGGGTTACCTGGTCGCAGCGCATCCTGACGGCGAGCTTCCAGGCGTTCTCGGCCTCGACGACGACCGGGTTCAATTCGGTCGACATCGGCGCGATGACGGCAACAAGCCTCTTTGCGATCGTTGTGCTGATGTTCGTGGGAACGGGTCCGGGAGGGACCGGTGGCGGGATCAAGACGACCACGCTGGGCGTCGTGCTGGCCGCGGCCCTGGCGCTTCTCAAGGGCGGCCAGGATCCGATAGCGTTCAAACGCCGCCTGCCGCAGGATACCGTCTATCGCGCCCTGGCCATCGGCATGGTCGCAACCGCATGGATCACCGTGGTCACGCTGATCATGACCTCGACGGAACACGCCGACTTTCTGAAGATCCTGTTCGAGGTGGTGTCAGCGCTGGGCACCGTGGGCCTGTCGATGGGGATCACGCCCGAACTCAGCACCACCGGAAAGATCTTGCTTTCCCTGACGATGCTGGCAGGCCGGTTGGGGTTGCTCGCCGTGGGGTTCGCGTTAGTAGGGCGGCCGCGGCCCGTGTACTTCCGGTATCTCGAGGAACGGGTCTACATCGGCTAGAAGTCAGGACGGCGCGCGAAACCGGTAGCCCACTCCCGGTTCGGTCAGGATATATTGTGGCCTCGCGGGGTGAGGCTCGATTTTGCGTCTCAGCTGGCTCACCAGGACGTGCAGGTATTGTGTGTCGGTGACGTGCTCCGGGCCCCAGACGTGCTGCAGCAGCGTGCGGTGGGTGATGACCTTTCCCGCGCGTTGGGCAAGATACCTCAAGACTTCGTACTCTGAAGGCGTGAGATGCACGTCCTTGCCGCCGAGCGTGACGATTCGCCGGTCCAGGTCCACCCGCAGGGCACCGACCACGACGACCGGCTCGGCCGGCTCCCCGGCCGCGTGGCGCAGGGCGACGCGGATCCGGGCCAGCAACTCGTCGGTGCCGAAGGGCTTGGTGATGTAGTCATCGACACCTTCGTCCAGCGCGCGGACCTTCATCGGCTCCTCGCCCCGCGCCGACAGTACGAGGATCGGGACCGGCGACAATGCGCGGATGCGCCGGGACACGTCGAGGCCGTCGACGTCGGGGAGCATCAGGTCCAGCAGGACGATGTCCGGATGCCAGCGCAGCGTCGCCAGCGCGTCCTCCCGCTCCCGACCGTCCGCACGTCGTATCCGTGTGCCTCAAGCGCTCGCCGCAGGACTCTGCAGATCTGCGGCTCGTCGTCGACGACAAGAACCCTCGCGCCCGTCATCGACTAGGCCTGCCGGATTGATTCGGACGACGCGCCGGACAGGGGAAGCGCAAGGGCAAACCGGGCTCCGCGTTCCCCGGGGCGCTCGACCCAGATGCGGCCGCCGTGGGCTTCGACCAGCCCCTTGCAGATCGCCAGCCCGAGCCCCGTCCCGTGGTAGGCACTGCGCGCCGAATAGAATCGGTTGAATACCTCGCCTGCGGCTTCGATGGAGACCGGCGGTCCGTCGTTTTCGACCTGCGCAATCATGTCCGAACCGTTCGAGCGCGCGGAAATGCGGATCTCCGTTCCAGGCGGGGCGTGGCGCACGGCGTTTTCGAGCAGGTTGACGAACACGTCTTCAATGTGGGTGAAGTCCAGCGGCACGAGGGGCAGCGACTCCGGGATTTGCACAGTAACGCGATGCTCACGCAGGCGGTCACCGAGATCATCGATGGCCCGCGCCACCACCTCATCGAGGCTCCGCCATTCTTTCTGGGGGTGCAGCACGCCCGCTTCGATCCGCGACAAGTCCAGCAGGTTGCCGACCAGCCGGGACAGGCGGGCGGCTTCCGTGTCGATCATCCTCAACATCTCGTGCCGCGTCTCGTCACCCCAGTGCACTCCGTTCTGGTCGAGCGCGGTAGCGGCGACGCGGATCGAGGACAGCGGCGTGCGCAGGTCGTGGGACACGGCGGCAAGGAGCTCAGATTTCAGCTCGTCGGTCTTGCGGAGCGCCTCGGCCTCGGCCTCCCTTTGCCGCAAGAGTTCGGCCTGGACGAGGCGCAGGCGCGCGTCGGCTTCGCGGCGGCGCAGCTGCGCAACCAGCCGGCTGGTCATTTCCGCGACGAAGAGAAAGACCAGCAGAGTGATGACGTCCTGCGTCGACGCGACAACGAACGTGTGAAAGGGGACGGTGAAGAAGTAGTTGAGGGCGACGAACGCGGCGATGCCGGACGTTAGGCTGGGCCCGCGGCCCCACAGCAGCGCGCTCACGAACACCACGAGGAGATAGATCAGCGCGACGGTGGCGAGTCCGAGGTACGATCGCAGCGATACGAGGAGCCCGGTTGCAGCTGCCAACGTCCCCAGGCCCGCGAGGTACGCTCCTGCGCGGTGAGTCTTACCGTTCCCCGTTCCCAGTTCCCTGTTCCCGTTAGTGTTTGGGGCGCTCGCTCAGCGCGCGGTGCACTGCGCGCATGCAGGCCCCGACGACGGCCTTCAATCCTGCCGCCTCGGCCTTGGCGGCAGCGTCCTCGTTCTCCGCGCCCGGCTGCATCCAGACGACCTTGGCACCGATCGCGATCGCGTCGTCCACGATCGGGGGCACTTCCTCGGCGCGCCGGAAGATCTGGACCACGTCGACCTTCTCGGGCAGATCGCGCAGGCTCGCATACGCCTGCTCTCCGAACGCTTCCTTGATGGTTGGATTGACGGGGATGATGCGGTACCCGTGCGCCTGCATGTATCCTGCGACTTCGTTGCTCGGGCGGTCCGGCTTATCGGACAGTCCCACCACGGCGATCGTCTTCGTTTGGGCGAGGATCTCTTGCACGGACTCCCAGGTCAGATCCACGGCGTTCGGCCTCCCTACCGGCCCAGCAGCTCCTCGAGCTTGGCTTTGTTGAATCCTACCACCGCGTCGCCGTCGATGACGGTCACGGGCGTGGCCTGAAACCCTTTCTCGAGCAGTTCATCCAGGGCCCGATCGTCGCGGCTGATGTCCTTCTCCTCGAAGGCAACACCCTTCTGGTGAAGGAACTCCTTCACCTTACCGCAGAACAGTCAGCCCGGCTGTGAGTAGAGCACTACGGACTTGGCCATCGATCTGTCTCCTGTCTTACTGAAACCGTCCTCTCGATTGATGATACTCTGTTCGACGGAGAATTATTTCCCATGTCCGCACAGCGTCGCCTCATTCTCTGGCTGCTGCTCCTCGCCGGCAGCTTTCTCGTCGCCGTCGGGGTCATCCGCCTCATCGGCCCTCCGCGTACGGAGGGGCCACCCCCCTCTGCGCCGGCCGGACAACCCCTCCCCCGGGCGCCGGACATCGAGATTCGAATGTACCAGGGCGCCGAGGCCGTCGGGGGAAACGTCGTTCGACTCTCTCAGGTGTGGGCGCGGGGAAAGCCCGTCGTCGTCAACTTCTTCGCCGGCCTGTGCCCGCCGTGCCGCGCCGAGATGCCTGACCTGCAGCGGCTGGCCGACCAGGCCGGAGATCGGTTCGTGCTGATCAGCATCGACGTCGGGCCCTACACGGGATTGGGCACCCGCGAGGAGGGACAGGCGCTGCTCCGGACCCTGGGCATCCGCTATCCGGCGGGGACGGTGTTCGACGAGGACATCACCGACACATACCAGATCCTCGGCATGCCGACCACGGTGTTCATCACCGCGGACGGCCGGATTCTGCGCAAGCACGCCGGCCTGCTGACCTTTGAGCAGATGCAGACGTTCGCGGAGGAGTTGATCCGGTTCTCGCCTCCGCCATCGCGCTAGGCGGTCTTACGGTGTTGCCAGTCCTCACGCGCCGTGCCCGGCCGCTGCGAGGGACAGGATGCCGAGGAGAGCAATCGCAGCGACTATGCACGCGTATCGCCTCTCACTCCTGTCACTCCACACAGCACGACAGCCTCTCCGGATCATCCCCGCTAGCCTTCTCCAGCTTGGGCACATGCACCAGCCCCACGCGCGGCGCGAATGCCTGGTCGGACGCGATCGGGCATGCCGTCGCCTCCTTCCACCGTGATTCGGACACCATTGTCCCCGCGACGGGCCGTGCCGGCTGTCAGCGCGCTTACCTTCGGAAGAAGACGTACCCGGCGAACATGGTGGCGAGCAGGCCTCCGACCACGCCCGCCAGAAGAAGCTGATCGCAAGGGCAGCGCCGGGCAGCTCGAACGTCGAAGGCGGTCATAGAGATGTGGGGCCGCGTTACCTGGTGAAGGCCTCAGCCGCCGGCGGCCAGGTTCAAAAAGTGTAAGCCGTGTTACAGTCGCCGGCCGGCGAGCTCGGCAACAATACGATGGTACGCGTATTCTCGGATGGAGGTGGTCAGATGCACAGACATTGGGCGTGCGCCATGGGCCATACGGTTCATGCCGATTCGGATGACGAGCTCGTCCGCAAGGCCCAGGAGCACATGAAGAAAGAGCACGGCAGGGACATTACGCGGGAAGACGTCCTCAAGGACGCGCACGAAGGCAGTCACTAGCGGCGGCAGAGATCTCGGATCCTTCCCTGGAGCGAGGGGCTGTGGTGAACGATTCGGCCCTGCTGGTCCGCTACAACTACGATGAATTCATTCCTGAGAAGTTCGGCCCCTGGTTGAATTTCTCCGCAAGCCCGCCGCTCGGGCAGCCCGCCCCCGATTTCCCGCTCTGGGGCCTAGACGGCGCCGAGACGCGCCTGTCTGCCATCTGGGCGCAGCACACGTACACGATCGTCGAATTTGGGAGCTTCACCTGACCCTACTGCGGGATGGCGGCGCCATCCATGAACGGGATCGCGCAGCGGGTCGCTCCTCAAGGCGTTGGCTCGGTCTTCCTCTACACGCACGAAGCGCATCCGGGCGAATTCTACCCCCACCACACCTCGATGGCACAGAAGCTGCGGCACGCGCGCGCGTTGCGCGACCGGCTCGGCGTCACGCGTCCGATTCTCGTCGATGCGCTGGACGGCGCCTGCCATCGCGCATACGGCTCCATGCCAAATATGAGCTGGATCTTCGCCGCCTCCGGTGTGCCCGTGTACAAATCCGACTGGACGGATCCAGCCAGCATCGTCAACGCCGTCGAGTACTTCCTCAATGTCGTGGACCGGCGCCGAGGGGGTGAGCGTCTCGCGCCATTCCACGTCGAGCGGATGGATTTCCGCCACCAGGACCGCGAGGCTTTCTATGCGGCGCTGGAGCGGAACGGCCCCAAGGCGGTGAGAGAGTACCGGGCGGCCTTCGGCTGAAGGGAGGGCTACCGGTGGACTCGTGTGCCCGGCCTGAACGCGGCCCAGGCGAACCAAAAGTGCTGACCGCTAACGATGGGCGTCAAGCGCGTCACGGTCAGTGGACCGGCGGTCGCCGCGCCCAGGATCGACCACGTGCTGGCGGTCTGCGCGTCGACGAACCGGGCGCCGTCTTTCTTGAATGTCAGTGGGCGGCCGGCAGCGGTCCGGGAGAAAACGGCTGCGGTGCCGATGTCTCTGGAGTCGGCAATGCTGCCGCCGTCCAGCGCCGATGCCACACCTTTCTGGAAGAACACGACGATGGGTTTGCCCCCGACCGTATCGTTGATCACTCCGGCCTTCTCGAGTACGGCGAACGGGTAGGCGACGTTCTCGCCACCAAGCGAGACGGTCACGACGCGCTCCATCGGCCGAAGGCGGGCATCGGACGGCCCTGAGAAGAGAAACGGCGAAGAGCGGACATCGTCATAGCCCACGTAAGGATTCTGTCCGTACGGACGCGCATGACCGGTAGTGCGCGAGAGCACCTTCCCACTTCGAAAGGTCTTCGCAAACGTCTCCCAGGCGATGATCTGCGCGGGAAGAAACTTCAGCCGTTGGCCGGTGAGTCTCCCGACGATTGCTTCGCCGGTAATCTGCTGCCACCACGATTCCGTCTGCCGATCATACATGACGAGGTCGGAGAACCGCAGCATCCCAGTGGTACCGAAATCGAGTACGCGGCCGGCGAGACGTCGGTCAAAGGCGATCGCCGTGTTGCACAGCGGGCAGAATGTCACCGTCACCGGAAGCCGACCGACCGTGTCGTTAACGATCTCGTGCCAGATAAGGATCTGCAGCGGATAGGCGCGCACGTCGGCGTTCGACTCGAAAACGATGACGGGCTCTTTCGGCTTCAGCCATCTCTCTGCCTCAGTCACTGTTTCAAAGACCGGCTTGTCGATCGCGGGGATACCGTCTTTGGGAGGACCGCCTGAGACGATCTGCGACAGTGGGACGCTGTGCTTCGTGAAATCGGTCTTCCATCCCAGTGTATTGAAGGGCACCGGCTCGCCCTGGTGGGATGCATCCACGTCCCGCACGCGCGTCACTCCCCAATAGACGGCCCCGGCCACGACCAGCAGAACGATCCCCCAGGCCAATACAGCGACTGGTTGCCTCACAGATCGATCATAGGAACCCATCCGCCGCCGGCGATGTAAGGAAGGCCACACCGGGAAAGCGACCCTAGGCGGACGCCGTCCGTGCGGTCTGCGGAACGGCCGTCCTCACCGGCAGCAGGTAGCCGAGGGCACCTCCCCAGACAATGTGGCTCAGGAAGAAGAACGACGCATCGAGGTTCAGCATCACCGGGTCGAATCGGACACCAGCCGAACTCCCGGTTGTTCGTAGGCCAGCTGGGGATGAACGAAGACGGCTACCTCATCGTGGACGGCCGCCAGATGTCCACCGTGGAGGGAGTCTTCGCGGCCGGCGACGTGCACGACCATGCCTACCGCCAGGCGATCACGGCCGCCGGGTACGGGGCGATGGCGGCAATCGCCGCCGCGCGCTGGCTGCGGCACACCGCGCCTTCCCGCCAGACCGTCGGACTCGCCGCGGCTTCCTGAGCTCGGCGCGGCACGGAGCACTTACCTATCCAGCCGCTCCTGGCGCAGGATCTGATCCGCAAGCAGTTCCAGGTTCGCCGCAGCATAGTCGGGCCTTGGAGTCAGCGCGTCGAGAAACCGCCCCGGCCGCTCGATGAACGCCGCCCTGCATCCGGCGCTGATCGCCCCGACGATATCCCAGGCATGCGCGGCGACGAGGAGCAGCGAGCCGATGTCCACGCTCATCTTCTCGGCGACCATCCGGTAAGGTACGGAAGAGGGCTTGAGGCTGCGGACTGAGTCGGCTGAGAAGACCCGCTCAAAGTAGTGGCTCAAGCCTGCGTGGGCAAGTTGCGCCTCGGCCACCTGGGCCGTCGAGTTCGTCAGGGTCACCATCCGCAGCCCACCTTGCTGCAGCCGACGGAGGCCCCCTTCCACATCAGGGTGGGGAGCAAGCCGACGAATCGTCCCCAGGATTTGCGAGCGTTCCTCATCGGAAAGCGATCGATGGTACCGTCGTTCCACGACTCCCAGGGCGGCTCTGCCGATCGTCCCGAAGTCGGCGTAAGGCCCGGTGATCGCGGTGGTAAAGGCAATGAGCAGCATCTGATCAAACCATTCGTGCCGCACCGCGACATCGCCGAAGTACTGATCGAAGGACGCGTCGAAAGCCGCCAGATCCAGCAAGGTTTCATTCACATCGAACACGAGGATGGGTGGCATGAAGAGATGTCCTTGGCCGCTTCCGTGGTCGCTTCCAGGTTACAATACGAGACCGCGTGGCGCGACGATGTAAGACAGCTCACACTTGCCGGCCGGCCAGAGGGTAAATCTGTCGTGTGGACGCGAATTTCGACGCTATCGTCATCGGTGCGGGTGAGGCTGGGACCGTTGTCGCGGGCCTGGCGCTGGACGCGGGCAAACGGGTTGCCCTGATCTACAAGCGCCCGTACGGCAGTACATGCATCAATACCGGCTGTGTGCCCAGCAAGTTCCTCATCCACCGGGCACGGATCGCGCATCTGTGCCGGACGGCGGCCCGCTACCATGTCCGGACCTGGGACACGTCGGTCGACCTCAAAGCCATCATCGGCGAGAAACGCGCTCTGGTGGAGGACCATCGTGAGGAGGCCTTCGGCCACGCGCGCGAGGCCGAAGGGCTGATCCTGTTCGAGGGCAGCGCGCGCTTTACCGGCCCGCGAACGGTCGCCATTGGCGACCGGATGCTGACCGCTGAGGCGATCTTCGTCGCCACCGGACTGCGGCCGCGGATGCCCGATCTTCCTGGGCTGGATCCGCAGTTGGTCCTGACCAATGAGACCATCATGGAACTGCAGGAGGTTCCCGAACACCTCATCGTCGTGGGCGGTGGATATGTCGGATGCGAGCTGGCGCAGGCGTTCCGTCGGTTCGGCGCGGACGTGACGATCCTGCACCGCAAAGACCGCCTCCTGGCCCGCGAGGACCCGGCGGTCAGCGAGGTCATCGCGGGGGCATTCGCCGCTGAAGGCATCACGGTCAGGCTCGGCCATGACCTGGTGAGCGTAAGGCACGGTCACGGCAACGTTTCGGCTGTTGCGGCAGACGCCGGGGGACGGGAGCTGGCCGTCACCGGCTCACACCTCCTGGCCGCTGCGGGCCGGATCCCGAATACCGAGATGCTGAATCTGGCCGCGGCAGGCGTCCGGACCGACGAGGCCGGTTATGTCGTCGTGGATGACTTCCTGGAGACCACTGCGCGGGGCATCTGGGCGATCGGCGACGTGAACGGAAAACAGCCGTTCACGCGCATCTGCCAGGAAGAAGGCAAGATCGCCTTTGGCAACGCGTTTCAGGGCGCGGGTCGGCGCGTCGACCGGGCCCCGCTGGGGCACGCGATCTTTACCGACCCGCAGGTCGGCAGCGTCGGTCTGACCGAGCCAGAGGCCCGCGAGGCCGGGCACGACGTCGTCACCGGGACGGTGGAGTTTTCCCAGGTCTCAATGGCCCGTCTGATTGGCGAAACCGCAGGCGTCATCAAGTTCGTCGCCGAGCGCCGCACGCGGCGGATCCTAGGCTGTCACATCGTGGGACCGGATGCGGCCAATCTCATCTACGACGCCATCGTCGTAATGCGCCGTCGCGGGACCATCGACGACCTAGCCACAGCCGTGGGCATCTTCCCGACGCTGCAGGAGGGCGTGGAGGGCACGGCACGCGCACTCCTCCGGAACATCGCACCGGAGAAGATCGGAGAAAGGAGGTGGGCCATGGAACCGAAGACGACCTCACTGAGTTGCCCTCAGTGCAACATGGAGTTCAAGACCAAGGAGGAACTCGACAAACACAACAAGGAAGCCCACGCTGAGAAGAAGAGCGCGTAGTTGATGCGGAGCACAGGCTTGTTAGGTCGCC
The DNA here is from genome assembly GCA_036004445.1 of bacterium. Taxonomy (GTDB): domain Bacteria; phylum Sysuimicrobiota; class Sysuimicrobiia; order Sysuimicrobiales; family Kaftiobacteriaceae; genus DASXUC01. The sequence continues at coordinate 12,711 of DASYRL010000067.1, read as the reverse complement.
TGTGCTCCGCGCTCTTGAACGAGTTCCTCGACTCCCGCGGCCGCGGCCTCGTCCGCCCACCAGGTTACGTGGCCGTCGATCGGCTTGACGCGCGCGGCAGTACATCTCGTGGTCTCGGGCGTCATGAGCACCTGGCGCAGCGCGTCGGCCTTCGCCGGCCCGGCGACCAGGAAGTGGACGTGTTGGGCGTGGTTGAATACCGGCAGGGTGAGCGTGAGGCGATCGGGGGGCTGCCGCGGCGATGTGGTGGCCACGACCCAGCGCGTGGTCTCGAGCAGCGCCGGCGTTCCGGGAAACAGCGACGCGGTGTGCCCATCCGTCCCCATGCCCAGGAACACGACGTCAAAACGCGGCCAGTCGCCCGAAAAGTACCCGCGCAGAACCTGCTCATAGGCCTCGGCAGCGAGGGCGGGATCCGCGTACGACGTATCCGTCGGATGGACATTCACCGGCGGGACCGGCAGGTGGTCGATCAACGTCTCCTGTACCATCCGAAAGTTGCTCAGGGTGTCGCCGGGAGGGACGTACCGCTCATCGCCCATGAATAACTGCACGGCCGGCCAGGGCAGCCGTTCGGCGTACCCGAACGCGAGAAAGCGGTACAGCCGCCGCGGAGTGCTTCCCCCCGCCAGTGCCACTGTGCAGCGCCCGGAGGTCCTGATCGCCTGCAGGGCTTCCGACACGAACGTCTCGGCGACAGCGCGGCTCAGCGCGTCGAGCTCGGGAAACACCCGGACGTCAGGCGTCACGCTTGACCTCGTGCCCGCCGAACTGCTCCCGCATCAGGGCCAGCAGCCGGTCGGCGTACCCATAGGCGTCGCGGGACGCGAAGCGCTGCAGCAGTGAAATCGTGATCACGGGCGCGGTCACGTCGAGGTCGATTGCCTCCTTCACCGTCCACCGTCCCTCCCCTGAGTCCTGCACGTAGGGCCGGACGTCCGCCAGCTCCTGGTCTTTCGTGAGCGCGGACGCCGTCAGGTCCAGCAGCCACGATCGGACGACACTGCCGAAGCGCCAGATCTCGGCGATCTGGTGGAGGTCGAGTCCGAACTCCGCCTTCCGCTTCATGATGGTGAAACCTTCGGCCATGGCCTGCATCATCCCGTACTCGATGCCGTTGTGCACCATCTTCACGAAGTGCCCCGCCCCATGCGGCCCGACGTGGCCCCACCCACGGTCGGGCGCCGGCGCGAGGGTTTCCAGAATCGGCCGCACGCGCCCGACGATGTCGCGCTCGCCGCCGACCATCATGCTGTACCCCTCGGTCAGCCCCCAGATGCCTCCGCTGGTCCCCACATCGACGTAGTGCAGGCCGTGCTCGCGCAGCAGCGCGGCCCGGCGGATCGTGTCCCCGTAGAACGAGTTGCCCCCGTCGACAACGACGTCACCCGCATCCAGCAGGGGGATCAACGTCTGAATCGTCTGGTCCACCGCGTCCCCGGCGGGAATCATCATCCAGACGACCCGGGGTGGTGACACCCGCTGCATCAGCGCGGGGAAAGCCGTCACACCGTCGGCGCCGAGCCGTGTGAAGCGCTCCAACGCTTCGGGCCGGCGGGCGTAGGGCACGACCCGATGGCCGGCGCGCAGCAGGCGCTCGGCCATGTTGCCTCCCATGCGGCCCAGTCCGATGATGGCCAGTTCCATTGCGGCTCACCCCAACGGGATCAATTCCGCATCGCTGAAGAGCGCGCCGACGCGGAGTCCGATGCGTTCGTACAACACAGGCGGAACTCCAAGATCGGCAAGAAACAGCTTTCCTACGAATGGCTTCGCTTCCGGAGCAAAGAGCCCCGCTTTCGGCAGCGCCAGCGTCATGGTCGCCGCCGCGCGGATCGTCCGGCCCGCGGCCCGGCCCGTGGTGCTATCTAACCCCGACGGGACATCCAGCGCCAGGACGAGCGTGCGGACCGCGTTCAGGCGATCAATCATCGACGCGATCCAGCCGCGGGGCTCGCCGCGCAGGCCGTAGCCGATCAGCGCGTCAATCGCGAGCGCGTGCGCGCCGGGGTCAACCGCCGCAATCGCGGCGTCACCCTCCACCTTCCGGACCGGCAGCCCGCGCAGGGCCTTCCACTGTGCAGCGGGAACGTCAGCGAGTCGATCGGCGGACTCGATGCCGATTGTGACGTCGGCGCCCCAGTTGGCGAGGTGGCGCGCGGCGGCCAGCCCACCACCTCCGTTGTTGCCTTTGCCGCAGGCCACCAGAATCCGCTGCCCGGCCGGGGGTCCGATGAGCGCACGCGACAATCCGGCGAGGTGCCGCCCGGCATTCTCCATCATCTGGATCAGCTGGATGCCGTATTCGTCGACCATCAACCGGTCGACTTCGCGCATCTGGTCTGCGCTAAGAGTTGGAATCTCCACTCAGATGCCGGCGCCCCGAGATCGCCCGGAGCCGTTCCGGCTGCAGGATGATGATGTACCGTTGATCGGTGGCGATCAGTGCGGATTCCCGGAACCGGCTCAGCGTAGTCGTTACCGTCTCGCGCGTCGCGCCGACCATGCTGGCAATGTCCTGATGGGTCAGCCGCAGGGTCAAGCGCTGGCCGTCCGGATCGCGCTCGCCGTACTCCTCGCCCAGCCGGAGCAGCAGCGCCGCAATGCGCCCCGGCACATCCCGGAAGACGAGATCGGCGATTTCCTCCTCAGCCTGCCGCAGTCGCTCTGCCATGGCCTTGATCACGTGCAGCATCAACTCCGGCCGGCGTTCCAGCAGTGCCGCGAAATCCGTGCGTGGCATCGTACAGATGAGCGTATCCTCGAACGCCTCGATGTGAACCGCCTCACGCTCCTGAATCAGGGCAAGTTCTCCAAACAGGTCACCCGCGGCGAGGAACGTGAGAATCTGCTCGCGCCCATCCGGTGAGTACCGCGAGATCTTCACCCGGCCTTCCTTGATCAGGTATACGAGTTCCTGGCGTGAGTCGGGATGGAGAATGACCTTGCCGCGCTGGAATTCCCGCATCTGGGTCCGCTCGGCGAGCTCCTGCAGCTCGGCTTCCTTGAGTCCGGCCAGGAAGTCGTGGCGCCGGAGGTACCAGATCTTGTCCGACCTGCTGACCGCACCCATGATCCTCACCTACTATGCTACCCTGCCGGATGACCTTAAGCGCGCCGCGCCTTCAACTCCTGGGCCCGCTGCAGATTCCTGACCGCCCCGATCAGACCGACGTGGCTGAATGCCTGAGGAAAGTTCCCCAACGATTCACCGGTCCGCGGATCGATTTGCTCCGCAAAGAGACCGAGGTCGTTCCCGTACCCCAGCAGGCGCGTCAGTTCGTCCTGGGCGCGGCCGATGTCTCCGGTCAGGGCCAGGTTGTCCACCAGCCAGAAACTGCAGATGAGGAAAGCGCCTTCATCGCCAGGTAAGCCGTCGTCGGTGCGATAGCGGTAGACCAACCCGTCATGCGTCAGGTCCGCTTCGACGCGGCGCAGTGTATTCCGCACGCGCGGGTCGTCGGGAGGCAGAAACCTGACCAGCGGGATGAGGAGCAGCGACGCGTCGACCTGGGGCGAACCGAATGCCCGCACGAAGGCCCCGGTCGCCGGGTCGATCCCCTCGGCCTCGATCCGCCGGCGGATCTGCCGCCGCAGCGCCACCCAGGCGTTGAGATCGCCGCGGTACCCGCGGGCCCGCGCAAGCCGGATCGCCCGGTCGACCGCAACCCAGGCCAGGAGTTTGGAGGACGTAAAGTGCTGGGGCTCGCCGCGAACTTCCCAGATGCCGGAGTCAGGCAGCGTCCACCGTGCGGCAACGGCGTCGATTCCGGCGCTGAGGAACTCCCAGAAGATCGGATCGATCGTCCCCCCGTGTTTGTGGTGCAGCCATGCGGTGTCCAGCAGGAACCCATAGACATCGAGTTGGAACTGTTCGGCCGCCCGATTGCCGATCCGCACAGGCCGAGAGCCCCGATAGCCCTCCATTCCCGTCAGTTCGATCTCCGGCAACAGGCGTTCGCCGCCGACGCCGTAGACGATCTGCAGGTCCTCCACGCGTCCTGCGGTCGTCCGCCGCAGCCATGCCATGAAGGCTGCGGCTTCCGAGGCGCGGCCCACCTGGTAGAGGGCGTAGAGGTCCATTGCCGCGTCCCGCAGCCACGCGAACCGATAATCCCAGTTCCGGCTGCCCCCGATCTGCTCTGGGAGCGAGGTCGTGGGCGCCGCGACGATGGCGCCGGTCGGGGCATTCGAGAGCGCTTTCAGCACGATGGCGCTGCGCAGCACCTGGTCGCGAAACGGCCCTTCATAGGTGCAGCCGGCCGTCCATTCGGTCCAGAAGCGGCGCGTATCATTGACCCGCCCGCGGAGTTCGGACGCCTGCATGCACACGGCCCGCAGCTCGTGGGGGCGGGCGTAGGTCACCGCGAGGAACGCTTCGTCGCCGTCCCGCAAGACCGTCTCGCCCGTGCAGTCGGCCATGTCCGTCTGTGTCAGCGGAAGCTCGCTCTCCAGGACCAGGGCATCCGCACCGCCGTAGACGACCGCGAGGCCTTCGCCGCGCGTCTCGAGGCGCGGGACCGTGCGCCCGAAGTCAAACCGGGGCGAGAACTCGAGCCGTAGGGACACTTCTCCCGCCTCGCACCGGAGCCAGCGGATGAGTTGATGGAAAGGATGCACCGCCTCGGCGACCGCGGGGTCCGATTCCGGGCGCATCGGGAAGCAGTCCACGAGGACGACGCTCCCCGTGTCGACGCGGAAGCGGGTTTCGAGCACCATCGTGCCGGGCCAGTACCGCCGCGTGACGGTGTACGGCGCTTGAGGCGCTACACGGAAGTACCCGCCGCGTGACCAGTCGAGCAGGCGCATGAAGGCGGGGCGGGCATCGAACCGGTGGAAACAGCACCAGTCTACGGATCCATCGCGGCTGACCAGCGCCGCTCCGTGGCAGTCGCCGATCATCGCGTAGTCGGCAATCGGCGGATACGGTGATGTCATCCCTGCGCCGCGACGAACTTGAACACATACGAAAAGGGCACCCGCTGGGCCGACCGCAGATAGGACGCAGGGAGTTCGCGGCGCCCCTCTTCCGGCACTTCCGGTTGTTCGAGGTCGCCCAGTTCCAGGCCGGATCGTTTGGCGGCGGCCACGTAGTCGCGCAGCGGCCGGTGGAAGCTGATGAACGGCTTGAGCTGCCCCCACTGATCGCAGTAGTAACAGGTCACTCGGCGGGTCCGATCAACTCTTCCTGGCCGGCGGCCAGCCCGTGCAGCGCCGGGATCGGCGTAGGTGACGGCACGTCGGGTACGGGCGGCGGTCCGCTGGACGTCACAGGTGGGCTCAGCCCGATCAGATCGTCGGGCCTGACCGGCACGCGGTTGAGTTCCCGGCCGGTCGCATCGCGCAGCGCGGCCACGATGGCTGCCGTCGACACGATGGTCGAAGGCTCGCCGACGCCTTTCGCCCCGAACGGGACCCCGGGCTCCGGTTCCTCGACCAGCTCCGACTCCACCGTCGGCATGTCGAGGATCGTCGGAATCAGATAGTCGGTGAAGTTCGGATTCCGGACCTTGCCGTCTGCAAGCTGGATTTCCTCCATCAACGCCAGCCCGAGGCCCTGGGCCGTCCCGCCCTCGATCTGGCCGAGAACGCTCTGCGGGTTGAGCGCCTTGCCGACATCCTGGGCGGCGGCGATCTGCACGACGCGGACGAGTCCGAGATCGGCATCGACCTCGACCACCGCGCGCTGCGCCGCGAAGGCAAACATAACGTGGGGATCCCCCTGGCCGCGGGCATCCATTGGAGTCGTGCGCCGGTGGTGGAACGTGCGGGTCTGTTCGATAGGTGTCGCGAGAAAATCCTCGATCCGCCCGACCGGCCGATCGCCGATGGAGATGATGCCGCCGGCGTCGAGCGCGAACTCGCCCGACGGCATCGGGCCGAACGATCCGCGCTTCCAATCTTCCGCGGCGCGCCGGAACAGTTCATCGCGGACCGCCCGGCAGGCCAGCTGGACGGCTCCGCCGGACATCACCGTCTGCCGCGATGCCGACGTGGAACCCGCCGATCCCACCGCCGTGTCGGTCGGATGGAGGACGACGTCAACCGCGCCGAGTTCCGTCCGGGCTATCTGCGCGAGGATCGTATGAACCCCCTGCCCGACCTCCGCGGCCGCGCAGTGGACCTCGGCCACCGGCCCCTTCGCCCCGAGGAACAGCTTGACTCGGACCTCGGAGGTATCGTCGAATCCCTCACTGTAGGCAATGTTCTTGTAGCCGACCGCGAATCCCACGCCGCGCTTGAGGTGCTCGCCGCGGCTCACGTTGTTGGCGCCGCCGGGCAGGGAGAGGACGTCGCGCGGACCAGACTGCGCGGCGGGCATCGGGATTGCGGCACAACGCTCGATGACCTCGCGCACCGGCGCACTGCCGCGGATCACCTGGCCCGTCGGCAGCACCGACCCGGTCGCCAGGGCGTTACGCAGGCGGATCGCCACAGGATCGAGTTCCAGCGCGCGCGCGAGCTTGTCCATTTGCGCCTCGTAAGCGAAACACACCTGCACCGCTCCAAACCCGCGCATCGCCCCGCAGGGTGGGTTGTTGGTGTACATCATCGTGCCGTCGATCAGCGCGTTGGGCACCTCGTACGGGCCGGCAGCGAACGTGCACGCGTTGCCGATCACCGCGGTGGATGACGACGCGTATGCGCCGCCGTCGGCGAGGATGCGGACGGCGGCGGTGATCAACCGGCCGTCCGGGGCCGCACCCGTGCGGATCCAGATCCGAAATGGATGCCGGTGGACATGCCCGAAGAAGGACTCTTCACGGCTGTACGACATCTTGACGGGACGGCCGGTGCGCAGCGCCAGCATGCAGGCATGCACGTGCATGCTGACGTCTTCCCGCGCCCCAAACGCGCCGCCGACTCCGGCGAGGTGCAGGCGGACTTTCTCAGTCGGCAGGTTCAGGCACGGCGCGATCTGCTGGCGGTCGACGTGCAGCCATTGTGTGGCAACGTGGAGATCCACGCCGCCGTCGTCCGCGGGGATGGCCATGCCCGACTCCGGTCCGAGCATGGCCTGATCCTGCATCCCTGTCTCGTAGTAGCCCTCGACCCACACCTCTGCGGGGGTCTCTGGATCGCCGTGCACGATGTGGACGTGACGGAGGATATTTCCGTAGTCGTGGACTTGAGGGGCATCCGGCCGCAGCGCTTGTTCCATGTCCGTCACCGCCGGCAGCACTTCGTAGTCCACCACAATGGTCTGCGCCGCCCGCTTGGCGGTTTCCAGGTCCACCGCGGCGAGGATCACGACGGGCTCTCCCTGGTAGCGTACGCGCTCTCCCGCCAGCACCGGCTGGTCGGCGAAATCGAGTCCGTACGTCTTCTTGCCCGGGACGTCGGGGGCCAGCAGCACAGCGTGCACGCCCGGGCTGGCCACCGCTTTGGAGACGTCGATCGACCGGATGCGCGCGTGGGGGTGAGGACTACGCAGCGTGTAGCCCCACAGCATGTTATCCGCCCACAGGTCGCTTCCGTAGAGAAACTGTCCTTTCACCTTTGGCGCGCCATCGGCTCGCCGCGCGCTTTCGCCGATGACGCCCCTGACCCGTTCGATGACCTTGACGCTCATGCCGATCCTCGTAACTCGTGACTCGTGACTCGTGACTCGCCAAACCTGGCAATGCGGCGGCCGACGCGGTGGCCGTCGGCGGCGAGGGCCTGCTCGTCGACGTTGACCAGTCGGCCCTCTCGCACGACTGCGCGTCCTTCGACGAAGAGATCGTGTACGCGCTGGGGAGTGCAGAAGATGAGCGCAGCGACCGGGTCGGCGTCTGCCCCGGCGAAGGCCAGCCCATCAACACGGAAGAGCGCGACGTCGCCGCGTTTCCCAACCTCGAGAGCGCCGATGTCATCCCACCCCAGGCAGCGCGCGCTGCCCCGCGTGGCAACTCTCAGCGCGCCGCGCGCCGTTATGCCGTCCGGGCCCTGCGCGCGGACAGCCAGCATCGCCTGCCGCACTTCCGCCAGCATGTGCCCGGTATCGTTGGACGCGGATCCGTCGACCGCCAGCCCGACTGCCGCGCCCGCGTCCAACAGCGCCCGGGCCGGCGCGATGCCCGATCCCAGGCGCAGGTTCGACGAGGGGCACCAGGCCACCGCGGTACCTGTCTGTGCGATGCGGCGCACGTCGTCGTCGTTGAGGTGGACGCAGTGGGCCAGCCAGACGTCGGACCCCAGCCATTCCAGATCCTCGAGCAGTTCCAGCGGTCGGCGGCCGAACGTCTGAACGCAGTACTGCGCCTCGTCCGCGGTTTCGGCGATGTGCGTGTGCAGTCGCACGCCGAGCCGCCGCGCCAGGGTCGCCGATTCACGCATGAGCCGGGGCGTGGCCGAAAACGGTGAACAGGGTGCGACGGCCACTCGCAGCATCGATCCCGGACCGGGATCGTGGAGCCGGTGCACGGCCGCCTCGGTGTGGGAAAGAATCGCGTCGAGGTCTTCGACGATCTCGTCCGGAGGCAGGCCGCCGGACGATGCCCCGAGATCCATCGAGCCGCGGCACGGATGAAACCGTAGACCGATCGCCCGGGCGACGTCGACCTCTGCCTCAAGAATTCCGGTCATGCCGCTGGGGAAGATGTAGTGATGATCGGTCGTTGTCGAGCAGCCGGACAGCGCCAGTTCGGCCAACCCCACTCCGGCGGCGGCGCGCATCCAATCCAAGTCCAGACCGGTCCACACCGGGTAGAGCCGTCGCAGCCAGCCGAACAACCCCTGTTCCTGGGCGTACACGCGCGTCATCGATTGGTAGAGATGGTGATGACTGTTGATCAATCCCGGGGTCGCCACCGTGCCGCGCCCATTGACGACCTCGGCGCCTTCCGCGTTCGGAACGCTGCCATGGCCGACCCATGCAATGACACCGTCTTCGACAAGGAGCGAGCCGCCGGCGATCTCGGTCCCCGCATCGTCCATGGTCACGAGGACATCACAGGAATCGATGACGATCCTGCGCCTTACCATGTTCCCGTGCTCCCATGTTCCCGTGTTCCCGTCATTTTGGCCGCCGCCAGATGCACGGCGTCGAGAATCTTCTCATATCCGGTGCAGCGGCAGAGATTGCCGGACAGGGCCTCGCGGATTTGCGGGTCGGCGGGCCGGGGATGGCGGCGCAGCAGGTCCGCGACCGCGACGATCAGCCCAGGCGTGCAAAAGCCGCACTGCACCGCCCCGGCCTCGAGGAACGCTTCTTGCACCGGGTGCAGCCCGTCGGGTCCGGCCAGCGATTCCACTGTCTGCACCTCCCGGCCGTGTGCCTGCGCGGCGAGGACGAGGCACGCGCAGACCAGCCGTCCGTCCAGCCACACGGAGCAGGAGCCGCACTCTCCCTGCTCGCAGGCGTTCTTCGATCCCACCAAACCCAGCGGCTCTCGCAGCAGGTACAGTAGACTGGCCCCGGGCCACACCTCCGCCTCACGCCATTCCCCGTTGACCCGCACGCGTACTCGCACTAAGCTTCCTCGCTTGCGCGCTTGCCCGATTGCGCCGTTCGGTCGTCAAGCGCCCACGCCAGCGCCCGGGTCGCGAGCACGCGGCAGGCGTGGCGCCGGTAGGCGGCGCTGCCCCGAACATCATCGATCGGCCGGGACGCGGCGGCCACGCGCTCGCCGAACTCGTCTGCCGTCTGCAGCGGGAGACCGGCCCGTGGATCATCCCAGGTGCCGGACCGCGTCATCGCCGCTGCGGCAAACTCCTCCGCGTCGGGCGCGCGCAAGATGGTCGGCCCGACGGAACCCAGGGCTACCCGCACCGTGCGCCCATCCTCGTCCATCACGAGACAGAGGCTGGCGAGAGCGATGACCATGGCGTTGCGCGTTCCGATTTTCGAGAACGATCCTGGGCCTCGGACTGGTCTCCACCGCACGCCGAGGATCAGCTCATCGGATCCGATCGCCGTCTTCTTCGGCCCGGTCATGAAGGCATGCCAGGGGAGCGTATGCCGGTTGCCGGCGGAACCCAGCAGCACCTGGGCGTCATAGGCGGCAAGCACGGGCAGCGCGTCCCCCGCCGGGGAAGCGGTGCCCAGATTGCCTCCGACCGTTCCCGCGTTCCGGATCTGCGGAGATCCCACGGTGCGCGATGCCTGGACGAGCGGGACAAACTGGTGCAGCTCCGTGACGATGCGGCTGTACGTTACTCCGGCGCCCAGGAAGAAACCACCATCTTCGCGCCGCCACTCGCGGAGTTCGGGCAGCCTCGAGACGTCGATGAGGCCATCGGGCCGCCGCCGGTCGAAGTTCAGCTCCACCATCAGATCGGTACCGCCGGCAATCGGGACGGCCTGCGGCGACGCGGCTTTCATCTCCAGGGCTTCGTCAAGGCTACGGGGCAGCAGGACCTCCATGGTCCGCGAGCCTACGCGTGGTTGGATTTGAAGATCGGAAGAATGGCCAAGTGCTTGATGCCGGAAATCTCCTCGCCTTCCAGCAGGATCGCCGCCTTAGCGACAATCTCGCCCCCGGCCTGGCGCACGAGTTCCTCCATTGCCCGGACAGTCTCGCCGGTGCTGAAGACGTCGTCCACCAGCGCGACCCGCTTTCCTTTCACTTTCACCGCATCGCGACCGTCGAGGTAGAGCTCCTGCTCCGTCTTCGCAGTGATGGGCTTGTACCGCACGACCAGCGGAGAGAGCATGAACGGGCGGATCCGCTTCTGGCACACGACGTAGGGCTTGAGCCCCAGGTTCGTGGCGATCGCATGCACGAGGGGGATTCCCTTGATCTCCGTGGTGATCAGGATGTCGGGGTCGTTCATCTGGGGCGCCAGGAGCTTTGCGGCGCGGTCGATCACCTCGGTGTCACCCAGACTGTAGTAGTACGCGATCCAGGTATCGGGCGCTACCTGAATCAGCGGCAGGGACCGTACGGTGCCCGCGATTTTCAAGTCGTAATGTGTTTGTCCGTTGAATGGCAAAGTGTGAGCCATGGTTCGGCCCTTTCTTGTTGGCGCAGAGGAATCCCTCTCGAAGAGTAAAAACGTTCGCCCATGGAGCTTTCGCGGTTCATCGCCGTCGCCCGCGGCCGCGAGCCGGCCGATCTCGTCCTCACCAACGTCAGGATCGTCGACCTCTTCAGCCAGGACATCGTCGAAGGCGAGGTCGCGGTCGCCGACGGGCGTATCGCCGGAACGGGACCCTCGGGCAGCTACCAGGCGGTCGCGGTCCACGACCTCCGCGGCCGCTACGTCGCGCCCGGATTCATCGACGGGCACGTGCACATCGAAAGTGCGATGGTGAACATCGCCGAGTTTGCTCACGCCGTGGTCCCACGCGGCACCACGACGGTCATCGCAGATCCACACGAGATGGCCAACGTCCTGGGGATGACCGGGTTCCGCTACATGTTCGAAGCAGCCAAGTACAATCCGCTGTCGGTCCACCTGATGGCCTCATCCTGTGTGCCGGCCGGTCCCTATGAAAGTTCGGGAGCGACGCTGGGACCGACAGATCTGGAAGTCTTGATGCAGGACCGGTGGGTACCGGGCCTCGCAGAGATGATGAACTATCCCGGCGTCCTGGCCGGTGATCCGAACGTGCTGGCGAAGATCGCCGCGGCGCGCCAGCGGGTCATCGACGGACATGCGCCGGGGCTGCGGGGGCTCGATCTCAACGCGTATGCCGGCGCGGGGATCATGTCTGACCATGAGTGCACCACAGTCGACGAAGCCCGCGAGAAACTGCGCAGCGGCATGTACGTGATGATCCGCGAGGCGACAGGGGCGCGGAATCTCATCGACCTGCTGCCGCTGGTCAACCAGAAAACCGCGCGGCGGTGCTTCTTTGTCACCGACGACCGCAACCCTCTGGCGCTCCTGACAGAAGGCCACATCGACTCGATGGTGCGGCGGGCCATCGAGTGGGGCCTCGATCCCTTCCTCGCCCTCCAGCTGGCCTCCCTCAACGCGGCCGAGTACTTCCGGCTGCACGATCGCGGGGCAGTCGCCCCGGGGCGGCGGGCCGACCTGATTGCGTTCGACGATTTCCGGGCCCCCCAGCCGGCCCAGGTCTACCGCGGCGGGCGCCTGGTGGCTGAGGATGGAGTGCTGCTGCCGTACGAGCGTCCTCGCACGCTGCCCGCGCTTCCGGTGTCGATGAACGTGCAACGCGCGGGGCTGCGCTTTGGCGTTCGGACCTCCGGCACGCGGATCCGCGTCATCCAGGTCGTCCCCGATCAGATCGTGACCGAAGCCGCTACCGACGTGCCGAAGGTCGCCGGCGGCGAGGCGGTTGCCGACGTTGAACGGGACCTGCTCAAGATCGCGCTCATCGAACGGCACACCGGCAGCGGCCGTGTGGGGATCGGCTTCGTCCGGGGATTCGGCCTCAAACTGGGGGCGCTGGCGTCGACCGTCGCGCACGACGCGCACAACCTCATCGTCGTGGGGGCGGACGATGAGTCGATGCGCGCGGCGGTCGAGGTCCTCATCGACATGAAGGGCGGCCAGGTGGCAATCGCCGGACGTGAGGTAGCCGCGCTGCCGCTGCCCATTGCCGGGCTGATGTCCGACCGTCCGATCGCCGAGGTCGCCGAGGGCGTGCGCGGGCTTCAGCAAATGGCGCACCGGATGGGCAGCCGGCTCGATGACCCATTCATGACGCTGTCGTTTCTGGCGCTGTCGGTGATCCCGGCCTTGAAGATCACCGACCGCGGACTGTTGGACGTGAACAAGTATGAGATCGTGCCGCTGTTCGTAGACTAGAGTCGTCCA
>DASYRL010000066.1:0-19493 GCA_036004445.1 bacterium | reverse complement strand
GATCGCCGCGTTCCGTGCGCCCCACGTGCCGATCGAGACCGTGGCCACCGGGACGCCCGGCGGCATCTGGACGGTGGACAGCAGCGCGTCCAGCCCGCCCAACCCGGTCGCTTCCAGCGGCACGCCGATCACCGGCAGCACGGTCCGCGCCGCCACGGCTCCGGCCAGATGCGCGGCGCCGCCAGCCGCGGCGATGAGCACGCGGATCCCCCGGCCTTCCGCCGATTTCACGTAGCGATCTACCACATCGGGCGCCCGGTGCGCAGAAGCGACGACCACCTCGTGGGTGATGCCGAATTCCGTCAACGTGCGTACCGCCTCGTCCATGACGGACCGGTCGCTCTCGGAGCCCAGGACTACTGAGACTAACGGGCCCCGGGCTTCGGGCTTCGGGCTTCGGAATTCTGTCACGCGTGGACTCCCTCTGCGACGGCAACTGCAACCGCGCCGATGTCGCGGCGAAAGTGCATGCCCTCGAAGAAAACGGCGGACGTCCCGGCATAGGCACGCTCGACGGCGGCATCGAGGGTAGATCCCCGGCCGACCATGTTGAGTACGCGGCCCCCGGCAGTCACGACCCTGTCGCCGTCGCGGCGCGTGCCTGCGTGAAAGACGAGCACGTCATCGGGAACACTCTCTAACCCCTCCACGGGCATCCCCGTCTGATACGGACCCGGATACCCTCCTGAGGCAATCACCACACAGGTGGCGAACTCGTCGCGCCACCGCAAGTTGGGATCTCTGCCCTCGAGGACATCGATGAGCGCGGACGCAAGATCGCTCTCGAGCGGCGGGAGGATTGCCTGCGTCTCCGGATCTCCGAACCGGCAGTTGAACTCGAGGACCTTCGGGCCTTCGGCGGTCAGCATGAGGCCGACGTACAGCACCCCTGTGAACGGGCTGCCCTCACGCCGCATCGCCGCGACCACCGGCTCGACAATCGAGTCCAAGACCGCCCCCACCGGTACCAGGTACAGATTACCGGCCAAATCTGTACCCGGTACCGGGAGGGGGGCGATAGCCCCCATGCCGCCGGTATTGGGGCCGCGATCACCGTCGAACGCCCGCTTGTAATCCCGCGCGGGGATCAGCGGATGGGCCCCGGACGGCCCGATGAGGACAAGCAGGCTGGCTTCGGTTCCCTCAAGTCGCTCTTCAACGATGATCCGGCGGCCGGCGGCGCCCAGCGTCCCGCGGATCAGCATGTCTTCGATCGCCCGCTGAGCCTCATCCGGCGTCTCGGCAACAACTACCCCTTTGCCGGCGGCCAGCCCATCGGCCTTGACGACGAGCGGCCGATTCTGCCGCCGCACGTAGTCGATGGCGGCCAGGGGACTGTCAAAGACCTCAAACGACGCCGTCGGGATTCGAGTGCGGCGCATCAGGGCTTTGGCGAAGGCCTTGCTGGTCTCTAAGCGGGCCGCGGCACGGGCGGGACCGAAGATCCGAAGTCCTCTGGCCGTGAAGAAGTCGACAATCCCCGCGGCCAGCGGCGCCTCGGGACCGACAATCGTCAGGTCGATGCCAGCGTGCTGGGCGAAACCCGCGAGGCCCTCGATGTCCGTGGCCGGCAGCGGGACGTTCTCGGCAATCGAGACTGTCCCGGCATTGCCCGGGGCGATGAAGACGGCCGGACGCGCAGAATCCTGGCTCAGCTTCCAGGCGATGGCGTGTTCTCGTCCTCCGGCACCGACGATGAGAACCCGCAAATCAACTCCCGGTTAAGAAATGTTCGTGTTTACGCTAGACGGGATGGTTATAGACGGCTTCTACGGACCTACTGACAACCAGAAATATAGACGATACGTAGAGACATTGCAACAATGTTCGTATTTTCGGTTACTCCCGCAGGCGCAAACTGAAGGGGCCCCTGTCGGTTGACAGGGGCCCCGGAATCGTGTTGTCGTGCCTGGCTACATCGGGGGCATCTGCGGGGTGGCCGGCATCTTATCCTCGTCCTCCGGCTTCTCCACAACCATCGCCTCGGTCGTCAGCATCAGTGACGCGATGCTGGCCGCGTTCTGCAGTGCCGACCGTACGACCTTCGCGGGGTCGACGATGCCCGACTTGGTCATGTCCTCGAACTGCCCGCTGAGCACGTTGTAGCCCGTACCCATCGGCTTGTCCTTGAGCTGCTCGACGATGAGCCAGCCCTCCTGCCCCGCGTTCATGGCCAGGATGCGCGCGGGCTCCATCAACGCCTTGGCGACCAGGTTGACGCCGATCTTCTCATCGCCCTCGGCGTCGAGCTTCTCGAGGCCCTTCGCGGCGTAGATCAGGACGCTGCCGCCGCCGGGCACGATGCCCTCCTCGACCGCCGAACGCGTGGCGCGCAGGGCGTCCTCGGTGCGCGTCTTGCGGTACTTCAGCTCCGCCTCCGACGGCGCGCCGACCTTGATCACGGCGACCCCGCCGGACAGCTTGCCCAGCCGCTCCTGCAGCTTCTCACGGTCGTAGTCCGAGTCGGTCTCCTCGATCTGCTTGCGCAGCTGGCTGACCCGCTTCTCGATGGCCGCCTTGTCGCCGGCGCCGTCGACGATGATAGTCTCGTCCTTGCGGATGCGGACCTGACGGGCCTTGCCGAGCATCGAGACGTCGATGTTCTCCAGCTTCAGCCCCACCTCTTCAGAGACGACCCGGCCCCCGGTGAGGATCGCGAGGTCCTCGAGGATCGCCTTGCGGCGGTCGCCGAACGCCGGGGCCTTCACCGCCGCCGAGTGCAGCGTACCGCGCAGCTTGTTGACGACCAGCGTCGCCAGCGCCTCGCCCTCGATGTCCTCGGCGATGACCAGCAGCGGCCGGTTTACCTGCGCGATCTTCTCGAGCGCCGGCAGCAGGTCTTTGATGCTGGAGATCTTCTTGTCGGTGATGAGGATGTACGGTTCGTCGAGGACGGCTTCCATCTTCTCGGGATCGGTGACGAAGTACGCGGACACGTATCCCTTGTCGAACATCATCCCCTCGACCACTTCCACGGTGGTCTCGATGCCCTTGCTCTCCTCCACCGTGATCACGCCGTCCTTGCCGACCTTGTCCATCGCGTCGGCGATCAGCGTGCCGATGTTCGTGTCGTTTGCGGAGATGCTGGCGACCTGGCCGATGGCTTCCTTCGTCTCGACGGGCTTGGCGATCTTCTTGATCTCCTCCACGACGGCTGCGATGGCCTTGTCGATGCCGCGCTTGATCTCCATGGGGTTGGCGCCCGCGGCGACCATCTTCAGCCCGCCCTGCACCAGCGCCTGCGCCAGGATCGTGGCCGTGGTCGTGCCGTCGCCGGCGACGTCCTCGGTCTTCGTCGCCACCTCGCGCACGAGCTGCGCCCCGGCGTTCTCGAACGGATCCTCCAGTTCGATCTCTTTCGCCACGGTCACGCCGTCATGCGTGATCGTGGGCGACCCGAACTTCTTTTCCAGGACCACGTTGCGGCCCTTGGGCCCCAGCGTGATCTTCACCGCATCGGCGAGCTTGTTGACGCCGCGCTCCATCGCCCGCCGCGCGGATTCCTCAAATGCGAGAATCTTCGGCACGAACCGTCACCTCCAAATTGGTCATTGCGAGCGAAGCGAAGCAATCTCGTGCCTACTGGAGATCGCCACGGCGCTTCGCGCCTCGCGCTGACGCGCGCGCGTCAGCGACGCGCCCGCGTCATTTCTTTGTTTTCGCCGGCTCGCGCGCGACGATTGCCAGGATGTCACTCTCACGGAGGATGAGGTAGTCCTCGTCCTCTTCCTTGATCTCGGTGCCCGAGTACTTTCCGTAGACCACCCGGTCGCCGACCTTCACGTCGAGCGGGCGGCGCTTCTCGCCCTCCTCGTCCCAGTTGCCGGGACCGACAGCGACGACCTCACCATGGACGGGCTTCTCCTTCGCGGTATCGGGCAGCACGATGCCGCCTTTGGTGCGTTCCTCTTCCTCCAATGGCTTGACCACCACGCGGTCGCCAAGCGGCCGCAGATTCATAGGCGTCTCCCTCCTTGGGATATGGACTTGTACGGGATTAGCACTCCCTGGGCGAGAGTGCTAGGCGTCTTCATCTTATGGAGAGACGGCCCCAGGCGTCAAGATGGTTTTTGGCGAATGGGGGAATATTCCGGTCCGGCGGGGGGCATGGGACTCTATTGACCCCAAAGAGGGACAGAATCATCACAGCGAGCGCAGGCGTGGCCCAGGAACCCAACGGCGAAGCTCCGGCTCGAGCGCGATCTCCGATTCTCTTTGTCGCGCTGGGCGTCGTCTTGGCCGGCACCCTGCTGGCGGTCGCCGCCGGCCGGCTTGACCCGGTCACCGGCGCCGTCGTCGCCGGCGCAGCCGGGCTCGTGCTCGCCTGGCGCGGCGCCGTCGCGTTCCGGATCGCGGAGCAAGTCCGCCACCGCAGCGTGGCGACCCGCAAGGTATTCGAAGCCAGCGAGTCGGTGCTGAGCTCGCTGGACGTGGGCCACGTCCTGCGCACGGCCGCCGAGACCGGGGCGCGCCTGTCCTGGCACGCCGGGGCCGCGCTGCTGTTCCTCGCCGACGACGTGCAGCAGCTCCGCCTGCGCAGCAGCTGGGGGCTCGATCCGGCTCCCGCCGAAGGAGCGCGTATCCTCGCGTTGGAACCGATCATCGCGGAGGCCGCGCGCACCCGGCGGGTCGCCCTCACCGCCGTCCGCGGAAGCCAGCCGGCGCGCGACGACCCCTCGGCCACGTTCCGGTCGGCGTGCGCCCTGCCCCTGCAGAGCGAGGCGGGAATGGTCGGCGTGCTCGTCCTGCTCAGCCAGAAACCGCCCGAGGCCTTCCGCGAGGAGCTGTCGCTCCTCGAGTATTACGCCCGCCAGGCCGCGATGGCCATCGACAACGCGCGGCTGTACCAGCAGGTGAAAGACCTCTTCGAGTCCTCGATCCGCTCCCTCGCCGACGCCGTGGACGCCAAAGACGCCTACACCCACGGACACTCTGAAGATCTCGCCGATCTGGTGACGATGATCGCCCGCGAGATGCGCCTTCCCCCCCGCGAGGAGGAAAAGATCCGCTGGGCGGGCTTGTTGCACGACGTCGGGAAAATCGGCATTCCCGACGCGATCCTGCGCAAGCCCGGCAAACTGGATCCCGCCGAGCGGGCGATCATGATGACGCATGCCACACTCGGCGCCGCGATCCTCGACAAACCCGGCCCCCTGCAGGACCTGGTCGGGATCGTCCGCCACCACCACGAGTGGTTTGACGGGCGTGGCTATCCTGACGGCCTGCGCGGAAATCAGATCCCCATCGGCGCCGCGATCCTGACCGCGGCCGACGCGTTTGACGCGATGACCAGCCACCGCGCCTATCACACGGCCCGCGGCGTGGACGTGGCGCTCACCGAGCTGAGAACCCACGCCGGCACGCAGTTCAATCCGGACGTGGTGAACGCCCTCACCCGCGTGATCCAGCGCGAGCGAGCGGCGCAGACGCCGTGGTACGCCACGCTGGAGCGGCGCATCGCCAACCCGGCGGGCGGGCAGGCCCCGGCGCAGGAAGCGGCGATGACGCTCACGGAAGCGGACCTCGTCCTGCGTGTCGCCCAGGAAATCCGCGACATTGGAGACTTCTCCCGGTTGCTCCAGCGCACCGTTGAAGTCGCCGCCGATATCGTGCGCACGCCCGACTGCGCGCTGTGGCTGATCAACGGCCAGGCCGACACGATGATCGCGGAGGCGGCGGTCGGTACGTCGGTCACCGTCGGCACCGAGACCTCGCGCACGCGGACGCCGATGTGGCGTGCGCTGGAGCAGAAGGCGGCGCAGCGAGACGATGGCGGCGGCGTAATCTTCGTCCCGCTGCTCACCGCCGGCAAAGCGATCGGCGTCCTGCAGGCGACCGGATCGAATCTGGGGGATTCCGAGGCACGGCGGCTCTCCTTGGTCGCGGACAGCATCGCCCCTGTCGTCCAGGCGGCCCGCCTCCGGCAGCAGGCCGAGCGGGATGCCCGCATCGACGCGGTCACGGGACTCCTGTCGCGGCGAAGCTTTTCCGATGCGCTGCGCGAGCAGGCGCTGCGCCACCGGCAGTGGGGCCGCCCGCTCGCGCTCACGCTCGGCGAGGTGCACGACCTCTCGCTGTTCAACGCCACCTATGGGTATGCGGCGGGCAATGATCTGCTCAAACGGATCGCGGAATTGGTTCGAGACGCGTCGGACGGTGCCCACATCCTTGGGCGCGTTGGCGGCGGCGTGTTCGCCATCCTGATGCCGGAAACTGACAAGACGTCTGCCGATCGCACCCTCCGAGGGCTGCAGGAGACGATGGCGGGACGCGAGGTGGCCATCAAGGGGCAGTTCATGCCGGTGCTTCCGATGCGCTGGACCCTGGCGACGGCGCCGCCTGACTCCAACGAAGGGGACGCGCTGCTGGGCGTTGCCGAGCGGCGCCTGCTCCGCGCTGCCGAACTTCCGGAACGTCCTATTTAACCCTTCCCCGACCGTTCCAAACACCGAATCCATTGCCAAATGCTTTACTCACAGGGTTATTCACATTATCCACAGTGTTCAAGGGCCCCCGGCGCCGCGCGAAAATCCGGACATTATTGCACCACTTCAAATGGAATATTCGGATTTTGGCTCGATCAGGCCGCGATACCGCGCAGTGGGAGGTCGCTGTAGGCTGAGAGTGTGGCCGGTGCCTCTTCTCCGCGGAGCAGGGCCCAGTACCCGGCCGCGGCGGTCATCGCCGCGTTGTCCGTACACAGGATCGGGGGCGGAATGACCAATTTCAGGCCGCGCCCGGCGGTTGCCCTCGACAGCATGGCGCGCAGCACTGTGTTTGCGGCTACTCCCCCGGCCAGAATCACAGTGCGGGGCCGGGTCATTTCGGCGGCGGCGAGCGTTTTTTGGGTCAGCGCCTTTGCGACGACGTGCTGCAGGCCGGCCGCGAAGTCTGCGACCCACCGCGCGTTGGTCCGATCGCCCGCCTGCCACACCCGCAGTGCCGCCGTCTTCAATCCGCTGAACGAAAACTCGAGGGACTCCGCCATGGGGACCGGCAACACCACGCCGCCGGGGTCACCCTGCCGCCCCAGCAGATCCAGCGCCGGCCCGCCGGGATATCCCAGTCCCATCGCGCGCGCGACCTTGTCGAACGCCTCGCCGGCCGCGTCGTCACGCGTCCGCCCGAGGATCTGATACCGGCCGTGGCCGACCATCGCGATGAGGTCGGTGTGCGCGCCGGACACTACCAGCGCCAGCGCGGGAAACTGGAGGTCCGGGTCGGTCAGGAGACCGGCGTAGATGTGGCCCTCGAGGTGATTCACGCCGGCCAGCGGGCGATGGAGGGTCAGGGCGAGCGCCTTGGCCGCGGCGACGCCGACGGCCAGCGCGCCGATCAGTCCAGGGCCGCAGGTCACGGCTAGGCCGTCGACATTCTCCAGCGTACAACCGGCCTGATCGAGCGCCTCATCGATGACCGGCAGGAGGCGTTCGAGGTGTTTCCGCGAGGCTAATTCGGGGACGACGCCGCCGAACCGGCGGTGCAGGTCGGCCTGCGAGGCGATGACGTTGCTGCGGATCGTCCGGCCGTCCTCGACGAGCGCCGCGGCGGTCTCGTCGCAAGAAGTCTCAATGCCCAAAATCAACATCGTGAACAGTGAATAGTGAATCGTGAATCAGAATTCGGGCTTCCCTGGTCTGGCGATTCACGATTCACGAGTCACGATTCACTCCTCGAAGGTCTTCTTCAGTTCCGCGTACCGGCGCTGGAAGTCCAGCTCGCGCAGGTTGCCGGTCCACATCACGATCGCGTCCTCGCGGTTGTCGCTGTAGTAGCCCTTGCGGATGCCGATCTCGCGGAATCCGTACTTGTGATACAGTGCCTGCGCGCCGGTATTGCTCTTGCGGACCTCGAGCGTCATCCACCGGGCGCCCCGCTCCAGAGCGTCGTCGATCAGGCCGACCAGCAGGCGTTCGCCGATATGCTGCCCGCGGTGGAGGGGATCGACGGCGATCGTGGTGATGTGCGCCTCGTCCATGATCACCCACATCCCCGCGTACCCGACGATCTCGCGGTCCAGGCGGGCCACCATGTACGCGGCCAGCCGGTTGTCGCGGAGCTCGTGCGTGTAGGCCTCCCGCGGCCACATCGTGCGGAACGACTGCTGCTCGATCTCGCGTACGCGCGGGATGTCCTCGAGGACCATGACGGCCAGGATGACGCGGGTGATTTGCTTCACAGTGGTTTTCTTCACCCTCACCCTCACCCTCTCCCCTGTGGGGAGAGGGAAGGGGTGAGGGTTACTCCCGGACCGGCGAGCGCGTGTAGGCGGGCAGCAGGAGGTACGGATCGTCGCGGTCGCCCGAAGCCAGTCGGCGCAGGCCTAACCGGCCGACCTCACGGGCGTGCGGCGTCCATTGATCCCGGGGCGCCTGTACTGCCCGCGCGCCGAACCGGGCGGCCACCTCCGGCCAGACGTGCTCGAGCGCGTCGCCGGCAAAAACGACCGGACCGTCGGCGGGGACCATCTCCAGCGTGGTCGTGAGATCTCCCACCACGTCGTCGGTGAGCCGAGCAACGTCCCGGTGGCGCCGGGTCAAGACCGCACCGGCGTACTGCCCCTGCCGGGCGTCGAGCAGCACGCAGATAGGGCCGATCGGCTCGGGGATCCCCGACGCGATTGCCTCCAGAGTAGAGACGCCGACAACCGGCACGCCGCGGGCGCGAGCCCAGGCCGCCGCCGTCGCCATGCCGATCCGCAGCCCGGTGAACGAACCCGGGCCGCGGGACACGGCGATCCCCTCCACGTCTTCGACCTGCCACTTTGCCGCATCCAGCATGTCGCTGACCGCCGGCACCAGCCACTCCAGGTGGCGCCTCGGCTGGAGTGATTGCGCCTCGGCGACCATCTCGTCACCGGCAAGCAGCGCGGCGCTCCCGATGGACGTGGCGGTCTCGATCGCGAGGATTCTCACTATGCTTGGTCATCGTGAGGAGCGTGTGAGCCGAAGCCGCGGGGCCCGAATGGGCCGTGGCGGGACGAGGCAATCCCGTGATAGCGATCTCCCCGAGGTATAACCTCAATTTCTCTGTCGTTTTCCTGCTCCCCAAAATCCAGCGTGATCCACAGGTGCTCCGCCGGCAGCCAGTCGCCCGCCTTCTCCGCCCACTCGACGATCACCAGCATGGACCCCGCGAACACGTCCGCGAGTCCCAGGTCATCCAGCTGCCTTGGGTCGTCGATGCGGTAGAAATCTACGTGCGCGACCGGCACCGCTCCCGTGTACTCGCGGATGAGTGTGAAGGTCGGGCTGGCGACGTAGCCGGACGCGCCCACCCCGGCGACGATGCCCTGGGCAAGCACCGTCTTGCCGGTGCCGAGGTCTCCAGAGAGGGCGACCACATCTCCCGCCCGCAGCACCCTCCCGATCCGGCGCCCGAGCGCCTCGGTCTCCTCCGCGCTGTGCGTGGTGAGTTTGGTGCCGTTTGCTCCCTTGCCCGCTTGCTCGCTTGCGCCCTTGCCTGTCACCGCAGGGGGCGTACCTTCAGCCGCAGCCCTTCCACGGCGACCACCTGCACGCGCTCCCCCGGGGCGATGTGTCCGTTATCGGCATACGCGCTCCAGGCCTCGCCCAGCACGTACACCTCCCCCTCCGGGGCCAGGTTCGTGCGGGCGACGCCGGTGGCGCCGGCCAGACGCTCCTCGCCCATGCGCGGGGGGACCTTTTGCGCGCGCAGCCCAGCCGTGACCGCAAAGAGGAAGAATGCGCCGGTGAGCACGCCGATGAGGACAGCCAGTTGGATCGAGACCCGGAGGAACGGCAGCGAGCGTTCGGTCAGCAGGACCGCCCCCATGACGAACGCCAGGACGCCCCCGATGGTCAACACCCCGTGTCCGGGCACTTTGATGTCGGCGATGAAGAAGATCAGCGACAGCCCGATCATCGCCAGGCCGGCGACGTTGACCTCGAGGATGGCAAACGACGTGAGCGCGAGGATCAAGGCAATGCCGCCCAGCACGCCGGGGAGGATCGCGCCCGGGTTGCCCATCTCGATGATGATGCCGTAGATGGCAATCGTCATGAGAATCAGACCGATGTTGGGGTCGCTGAGCAGATCGAGGAATCGCTCGGTCGCGTCCATCTCGCCCGTCCGCACGACCGCGCCCCGCGTGGCGAGCCGCGTGGGCCCGGCGGCGGTCTCCACGGTGCGCCCGTCGACTTTCTCCAGCAGGTCGGTGACGTCGAGGGCGATGAGATCGACGACATGGAGCCGGACCGCCTCCTGATCGCTGACCGAGACGCTCTCCCGCACGGCCTGCTCCGCCCACTCCGCGTTGCGGCCGCGCCGCGTGGCGATGGCCTTGATGTTCGCTACCGCGTCGTTGGTAATCTTGGCGATCATGGTCTTGTTCTGCTCGCCCTGCTCACCCACGGCCACGGGATGGGCCGCGCCGATGTGGGTCCCCGGCGCCATCGCGGCAAGGTTGGCGGCATAGGTGACAAACACGCCGGCCGAGGCCGCCCGCGCCCCGCTGGGCGCGATGAACACGAGGATCGGCACCTGGGCGTTGAGCATCCCTTTGGTGATGTCGTCCATCGACTTCATCAACCCGCCGGGGGTGTCCAGCTGTATCAGCAGGGCCTCGGCGCGGAGCTCGGTGGCCTCGCGGATGGCGCGGTTGATGTAGCGGGATGTGCTGGGGGCGATGACGCCGGTGACCTCGATGTACAGCACCTCGCCGCGCGACGCGGGCACCGGTGGGGTCCGCGGCGCGGCGAGCGCCGCGCCCGCGAGAAGCACTCCCAGGATCACGCTGACCAGAATGACTGCCACGCCGACTGCGTCGGCTCGCAGCGGCGCCTGCGCGCCGATTGCTTTCCTCATCGCTTCCGCCCGCCTCTCTGGGGATGAACCGGCAGCACGGCACGGGGCTTGGGCTGAACCTGAGCATCGCGAACGGTTCGGGGATCGCCGCCCCGGCTGGCCCCCTGCGCCTCGTAGATGCGTTCTACGTCCTCCAGCGTGTTGACCTCGTCGGGGCGCTTGTCGTCCCGAATGCGCTTGATCCGCGGGAACCGCAGCGCGAACCCCGAGCGGTGGCGGTCGCTCTTGGTGACCGCGTCAAAGGCCACCTCGAGGACGATCTGGGGCTCGACGACCTTCACGCGGCCCAGATCCTGCACCGTATGCGCGCGGAACCAGTCGGTGAGGTTGGCGATCTCTTCATCGGTGAGCCCGCTGTACGCCTTTCCCACCGTGAGGAATTCGCCGTCGCCGTTGCGGACCGCGAAGGTGACGTCACTCAGCACCCCGGCGCGCTTGCCGTGGCCGTGTTCGGCGGCCACCACGACCACGTCGAGGGTGGCGAGCTCTTCCTTCAGCTTCATCCACTGGCGGCCCCGGCGACCCGGCTGGTACCGGGAATCCGGCAGCTTGATGACCAGGCCTTCATTGCCGCGGTCGCGCGCCTCCCGGAAGCGTGTGGCCAGCTCGTCGGGCGCGCGGGCCGCCGTCGACAGCCCCGGTTGCACGCGGTCGCCGAACCGGAGGCCCTCGAGCAGCTTCCGGCGCTCGGCCAGCGGCCGGTCCAGCAGCACCTCCCCGTTCAGGTGGAGGAGGTCAAACACGAACATCACGACGGGCACGGATTCGAGGAGATCGCCGGGATCCTTCCGGCGGAGGCGCTGCTGCAGGTGCGTGAACGGGATGGCCCGTCCGGCCCCCGCACCAGTCGCTCCGCTCCGGTGCAGGGCGGGTCGCCAGGCGACGATCTCGCCGTCGACGATGTATTGGTCGGCGAGCCGGTGCAGGTCCGCGGGCAGCTCGGGGAAGGACGGCGTGATTTCGTCCAGCGTCCGCGTGTAGATGGCCAGGCGATCGCCCTGGCGATGTACCTGCGCGCGGATCCCGTCGTATTTCTCCTCGACCATCACCCACTCCGGCCGCAGGCCCCGAGCGAAGTCGAGGGGAGCGGCCGCCGTGCCGCCCGGCCGGCCGAACGGCTCGAAGGCTTCCTCCGCCGAGAAGATCGTGTCGGCGAGCATGAAATGAAACGGCCGAAACAGCCGCAGCGTGGCCTCGGCCAACGTGCCGGCGCGCGCCCTCACCGCGACTTCCCCGACGTCGCTGATCAGCATGTTGGCCCGGCGGACGTCGGCGACGCTCTGGCCGAAGGCTTTGCCGATCGCCTCCTCCAGTAGCCCTTCCTTCAGCCCAACCCGCATGTCCGAGGTGATGATGCGCACGAGATACTTCGCCTCGAGGGGATCGGCGTCGGCGAACAGCGCGCGCATCGCCTGCAGCTTGGTCTCCCGCGACCCTTTGCCTACCGCGGCGGCCAGCTGCGAGAACGTGCGGTCGACTTCGCGCAGCGTCAGCGGTGTGCGGAACAGTCCCTCGCGAGACTTCCGGCCGAGGAGTTCGTAAGCGACCATGCCGAGGTCGCCGTGCTGCAGGTACGACTGGTCGAGGGCCTCGGGCGCCGCGCCGGAGACCTCGAACAGCGCGTCGACGATCGCCGACCAGCCGACGTTTAGTTTGCGGGCATCACCGGCCGGGAAGGTCGAGCCGGTCAGGTACGTGCAGGCGATGCGGAGCTCAGGATCCGACAGCATCGGCAGATACTCGGCCAGCAGGCGGATCTTTTCGAGTTTACTCGCCGTCCCGGAAATCGCCTCCAGGACCTCTGCCAGCCGTCGCATATAGGCAATTCTAACTCAGCCGGGAGATCGCGCACCGATCAGTCGCGCGGCCGCGATGAGCGCCTCGAACAACCGCTGCTGGCGCTCATCGTCGGGCATCAGATCGGGATGCCACTGCACGCCGATCGCGAACCGGTAGGCCGGGGCTTCGATGGCTTCGATGACGCCGTCGGGCGCGGTGGCGACGACCTCGAATCCGCCGCCGAGCTTCTTGGCGACCTGATGATGGGAACTCGCCACGTCGACCGGACTGGCCCCGAGGACGTCCATCAGCCGGCTGTCCGGATCGATTGCGATCGCGTGGAGGACGGGTTGGCCCTTGACGTAATGCGAGGCGACGTCGATCCCGATCAGCGAGAGGTCCTGGTGCAGCGTGCCGCCGCCGGCGACCGTGAGCGCGTGCATCCCCCCGCAGATCCCGAGCACCGGCAGGTTCATCGCCAGCGCCTCGCGCGTGAGCGGCAATTCGGCGCGGTAGCGTTGGGCATCGACCTGCACGCCAATGTCTTCGATCAGCGTCTGGCCGTAATCGGCCGGATCGATGTCCAACCCGCCGCTGAGCAGCAGGCCGTCAAACGACCGCAGCAGCGCCCCCGGGCCGCCCGCGTCGAAGATGTCCTGCGGCTCGATCCACTCCGGCTCGCCGCCGGCGCGGCGTACGGCGTCGACGTAGCGCTGGTTCCGCGGCTTCTTCGATCCTCCGACCGACGTGGTCACTCCGATGCGTGGCTTCATGCTCATCCCTCCTGCAGCAGCTCCGCGAACGCAAACAGCGCAGGCTGGCCGCCGGTGTGCCAGAACACGACGTTCCGATCGGGCCCCAAGCGACCTTGCGCGATCAGCCCCATCAGCCCGGCCATCCCCTTGCCGCTGTAGACCGGGTCCAGCAGCACGCCCTCGGTCCGCGCCGTGATCCGGATCGCTTCGAGACACTCCGGCGTGGGCACGGCGTACTTTTCCCCAACGAACTCATCATAGACGATGATGTCGTCCGGATGCGGCCGCCACTGCAGCTCGAGCAGTTCGGCCAGTTCGGTGACGATCCCGAGCACCCGCTTCACCACGATGTCTTTCTTGGGACCGGCGCTGATCCCGATGACCTGGACGCCGCTTTCGGTGAGCCGGGTCCCGGTGTACAGGCCCGACTGCGTGCCGCCCGACGTGCTCGCGTGGACGATCGCGTCGATGCGGATACCCATCGCGTTGGCCTGGGAGAGCATCTCGATGGCCGCGTCCATGTACGCCGCCGCGCCGTAGGCGTTGCTGGCCCCGCGCGGGATCACAAACGGCCGGCGACCCTGCTGTTTGAACTGCCGCGCGATGTCCTCGATGGTGGCGCTGAGGACGTAGTCGTCGTCGGTCTGCAGGATCCGGACTTCGGCGCCCAGGATGCGGTCGAGCAGGAGGTTCCCCTGCAGGAACTCGGGCGCATCGCCGCCGAGCACGAGAACGGCGTCCATGCCCAGCCGCCGCGCCGCCGCCGCGGTCATCCGCGCGTGGTTGGACTGCGGCGCGCCTACGGTGATCACGACGTCGGATCCGCGCGCGCGGGCCTGCCCCATCTGAAACTCCAGCTTGCGCGCCTTGTTGCCGCCCATCGCCAGACCGGTGAGATCGTCGCGCTTGATCCAGATGCGCGGGCCGTGCAGGTATTCGGTGAGCCGCGGCGCCTCTTCCAGCGGCGTGGGAAGGTTGGCCAGCTTGATGCGGGGCAGATTACCGAGCTGCAAAGCGCACCTTGGTCCCCGGCCGCGCCTGCGCGAGCAGGCGCAGATCGGCCGCGATGATCACTCCGATCTTCGGATATCCGCCCGTCGTCGGGCCGTCCGGCATTATGACAATTGGCTGGCCGCCGCCGGGTACCTGGATGGCGCCGGGCAGCATTCCGTCTGAGAGGATATCCGCACGATCCCGATGCCGGAGGGCCGGGCCCTCCAGGCGGATCCCCGCCCGGTCGCTGTGCACGCTGACGCGATACGCCGACGAAGTGAACACCCCCTCGGCCTCGTCCGTGAACCAATCGGTTTGCGGGCCGGGAACGTAGCGCACCGTCACTTCGTCTTCCGGGATCTGCACGTGCGGCTGCGGTCCGGCGAGGTGGCCGGCGTCCGTCCTCTCGCGGGCGAGGATATCTCCCGCCATCAGCCGGCGGCCGCGCATGCCCCCGATGCTGCCGGGGACGTAGGTCGCCGCGCTGCCCAGGGGTCGGGGGACGTCGATGCCTCCGGCGATGGCAAGATACGCCCAGACGCCGCGGCGCGGCGCCCCAAACTGCAACGTCTGTCCCGGGGCCATGACCCGCGGCACGGACAGGGCGACGGTCGCACCGTCGATCGACGGTGACAGGTCCGCCCCCGTGATGGCGATGGTCGCGTGGTCCAGCGCGCGCAGCACCGGCCCGGGCACCGTCAGTTCCAGCGCGGCCGCCCCCGGATCGTTTCCGACCGCCGCGTTCGCCCTGCGAAACGCCTGCGCGTCCATGGCGCCGGCGGCGGGGAGCCCTCGGCCGCGAAAACCCGGGCGCCCGGCATCCTGGATCGTCGAGTACAGTCCCGGCTCGAGCACCTCAAAGACCGGGCGGTGGCCGGCGCGCATAGGCCGGGCTGGGCCGAGGTCATTGTCCCGAATCTCGGCTTGGTCCACCCGCGTGAAACGCACGCGATCGCCGGGCTGGAACAGAAACGGGTCGGGATCCCTCGGGTCATAGATGCGCAAGGGCGTGCGGCCGATCAGCCGCCAACCGCCGGCCGTCTGCAGCGGGTAGATGCCCGTCAGCACATCGGCTACGCCCACCGACCCGGCGGGCACGCGCACCCGGGGCGATCCCAACCGCGGCGCGCGGATCCGTTCGTCCACCGTCCCCAGATATGGAAAGCCCGGCGCGAAGCCGAGCATGTAGACCAGATACTCGCGACCGCCATGGATAGCCGCAACCTCATCGGCACCCAGCCCCGCGCCCTCTGCCACGGCTTCGAGATCAGGACCGGCGGTACCGCCGTAGACCACCGGCACCTCGATCACCCGCGTCGACCCGGACGGAACGGGTGGAGTCGCGCGAGCAAGCGCGAGCAGGGCCGAAGGGGTCAAGTCTTCACTTGATACGAACGGGGACCCAAACGTATCACGTGAAGACTTGACCCCTTGCACGGGAGCAAGGACGACGAGCACCGAGCGGAACGTGGGCACGGTCTCGAGCACCCCCGGGACGCCGGCCAGCCGCCGGGCGAGCGCGCGTACGCGCCCGTTCACGTCGGGAGACAGCACCTCCTCAAACTCGACGAGCAGCCCGCCGTCCCCGAACGGCAGGACGCGGGGGTACTCTGTCATAGGCTACGGCAAAAACGGCGGCGACTTAGGATAGCTGCCCAGCACCCGGTGGAAGACGCAGACCCTTGCAAGATCGGCCAGCGCATCGGCGGCCGCGGGATCGTCCTGGTGCCCTTCGAAGTCCACGTAGAAGACGTACTCCCAGGGCACTTCGCGACGCGGCCGGGACTCCAGCTTGGTCAGGTTCAGTCCGCGCATCGCAAAGGCGCCCAGCGCCTTGTAGAGGGCTCCCGGCGCGTTTTCCGTCGTGAACACGATCGAGGTCTTGGAGTCGAGCTGCCTCGGGCTCGGCGCGGGACTCAACGCCAGAAACTTCGTGAAGTTATGTGGATTGGTCTCGATCCCCTCGGCCAGGATCTGCAGCCCGTAGATCGCAGCCGCCCGCCGTCCGGCGATGGCCGCGGCGTCGCGTTTGCGCTGCTCGGCGACGATCTTCGCGCTGCCCGCCGTGTCGTAGGCCGGAACCGCTTCGAACCGGTGCCGCTGAATGAATTCGTCGCACTGCGCGAGTGCCTGGGGATGCGAGTACACCGTCGCGATATCGGCCAGTGCCTGTCCGGGCAGCGCCAGCAGGCAGTGGCGGATGCGCAGGTCGAGCTCGCCGGTGATGAACAGCGAGTGCGCGATGAGCAGATCGTAGGTCTCATTGATCGATCCCGCCTGGGAGTTCTCGACGGGCACCACGCCCCGATCCGCGGCCCCGCGCGCGACGGCGTCAAACACGCCGGCCAGCGCCGCCTGCGGAGCGACGTCGACGTCGCCGAACAGTGCTTCGACGGCTTCCTCGCTGTAGGCTCCGCGCTCGCCCTGAAATGCTACCCGCATGCAGCGCTACCTCGGCCCGCGGACATCGACGACCTGCCCACCGCGGAGAAAAACGCGCGGGACACGCGGTCCCACGGCGCAGAGCACTTGGTAGGAAACGCTCCCGGACCATGCCGCGACTTCGTCGGCGCTTACGGTGGGCCCAAACAACTCCACCTCGTCCCCGACGCTGACCTCCGCGTCCCCAACATCCGCCATCACGTGGTCCATGTTCACGCGGCCCACTATCGGAAAGCGCCGGCCGCCGATCACCACCTCGCCTCGCCCGCCGGCCTGGCGCGGATAGCCATCGGCATAGCCGCAGGCGACCGTCGCGATGGTGGTGGGGGCGTGAGTCCGATACGTCGCGCCGTAACTCACGGGTGTCCCGGCGGGCACCGCCAGCGTCCGCACCACGCGGCTGAGGAAGCGCATCGCGGGCTTCAAAGGCTCATCCAGAAACAGACGCGTGTGAGGCGCAGGATAGATCCCGTACATGGATAGCCCAACTCTGACCAGGTCGTAATGGGACGGATCCCAGGCGATCGCGCCGGCGCTGCTGGCCGCGTGCAGCAGTGCCTTCGGAAACCGCTTTCGCACTGCTTCAGCAACCGGCGCGAAGGCCGCCAACTGCTCCAGCGTCATGGGCGAATCGGGGTCATCCGCAGCGGCGAGATGCGTGTAGCATCCCTCCAGTTGGATCTTGCCGCCTAACCGCTCAAGCACGTCGAGGATCGCCGGCACTTCTTCGGGGACGATGCCCAGCCGGGTCATCCCGGTGTCTACCTTGAGGTGCGCCCGCAGCCCCGGAGGCTGGAGGGCGAGCAGCGCCTGCCACATCTCCGGCGACGCAATCGTCACGCTCAGCGGCGGACGAGGCAGCAGGACGGCGATCAGGTCGTCGGCAGATAGCGCACCGAGGATGAGCACCGGCTCGCGGAACCCGGCCACGCGAAGCGCCAGCCCTTCCTCGAGCGTCGCCACGCCCAGCCATTCGGCTCCCGCCTCGACGGCTGCTCTGGCAACCTGCACCATGCCGTGCCCGTAACCGTCGGCCTTGACCACGGCCATGAACCGGTTTGTCTCGGGCAGGAGCGCGCGAATCGCGCGGATGTTATGGCCGATGGCGTCCAGATCGACCTCGGCCCACGTCCGCCGCCGCGCGAGCTCAGTGGCGGCTTCGGGAGCGACCTGCATGGTGCTCACTTTGACGCGGGCAGGGCCGCAACCCCCCATGAACGAAGGCAGGCACCACCATGCATCCGGCCGTCGCCGCTCTCGCCCGGAGTGCGGGCATCCAATACCTCCTGTTCCGGGAACGTCTAACCAGCGGCGTCGCGTACAACCTGCTCTCCCCGGCCCTGCGCGCCGATCCCTATCCGACCTATCACCGGTTGCGCGCGCGCGATCCGGTCCATTGGAGCCTGCCCGCACAGGCGTGGGTGATCACGCGGTACCGGGACGTCCAGGGGATCCTCCGCGACGGGCGTTTCTCTGCCGACCGGACCAATTCGACGGCCCACAAAGAGTGGGCCGCGAAGCAGAAGTCGCCTCCCGACCCGCCGGCGGGCCGGTCGATGCTGTTCGTCGATCCCCCGGACCACACGCGGCTGCGCATGCTCGTCAGCAAGGCATTCACGCCGCGGGCGGTCGAAGCGCTGCGGCCCAGGATCACGCGGATCGTCCACGGACTCCTGGACGATGTGGAGCGCGCCGGGACCATGGACGTGGTTCGCGTCCTGGCCTATCCCCTTCCGGTCATCGTGATCGCCGAGCTCCTGGGCATCCCGGTGGACGATCGCGAGTTGTTCAAGAAATGGTCGGATGCGCTCGCGGCGACGCTCGAGCCCTTCGTCCCCAAGGACCTGCAGTCAGAGGTACTGCTGGCCAACGAGGCGTTGCGGGCATACCTGTTTCGGATCTTTGCGCAGCGCCGGCGCGAGCCCCGCGATGACCTGATCAGTGCGTTGATGCAGGCGGAGGAAGCGGGCGACCGGCTGACCGAAGAAGAAGCCTTCTCGGCGGTCCGGCTCCTGCTTGTCGCCGGCCATGAGACGACGACGAACCTGATCGGGAACGGCCTGCTCGCGCTGCTCCGGTACCAGGACCAGTGGCGGCTACTGCGGGAGAACCGCACGTTGATCCCAGCCGCCGTCGAAGAACTGCTTCGCTTCGACAGCCCCGTGCAGCTGACCGTCCGTATTGCTACCGAGCCGTTGGACTTGGACGGCAAGCACATCCGGCCCGGGGACCAGCTCATCGTCTTGCTGGGGGCCGCCAATCGCGATCCGGCGCAGTTTTCTGATCCGGACCGTCTGCTCATCACGCGCGAAGAAAAACGCCACCTCGCCTTCGGCCACGGTATCCACTTCTGCCTGGGTGCACCACTGGCGCGGTTGGAGATGCAGGTGACGTTGAGCGCCCTGCTCGAGCGGTTCCCTCAACTCCATTTGACGCCCGAACCTGTCGTCCGCCGCCAAACGATGGTACTGCGCGGGCTGGATCGCATCGCGGTCGCTTTCTAAGGTGGACCCGATTTCGAAGGAAAGTAAGCCTTCGGCTAGCGGACGAACACGCTGCGCGGGACGGCGAACTGGTTCTTGTCGGCGCCGGTCGCTCCGAATGCTATCCAGCCCGCGCCGGTCATGTCGTTGATGCGGACGATCCGGTTGTTGCCCAAGTCGACGACATAGATGCGCCCCGTCGAGGACACGAACA
>DASYRL010000065.1:0-12659 GCA_036004445.1 bacterium | reverse complement strand
TTCAGATGTCGCATCGTTTGAATCCGGAGTCGGGTCCTGGAACCAGAATCCGTTCGATGCCTTGGCGGTGACGATCCCCTCGACCAGGACCTGGCGTCCCACCAACGGCGAGATGTGTGCCGCCCCCTGGACATCGTGGATTTCAGCGGCCAACGGTTCTGTCGAGAAGTTGAAGACATAGTTCGAGGCCATCTGATCCGGTGGGTCATCCGTATCCTGATCCGCGACCTGGCTCGCCGCAATGGTGACCGTGCAAGTTTCGCCATAGGCGAAGTCAGTCGCAGGATCCAGAGTGAACGACTGTGGCCCGCCGCTTGATGTGGCGGAATGGGCTCCACTGACCGTGCAGGAGATCGTGTACCAGGTTCCGCTCACATTGACCGGCTCACTGAAGTTTATCGTGATGTTTGTGTTGGGCGGAACGTTTGAGGCCCCGCCTGTCGGACTCGTGCTCGACACCGATGGCGCGGCGTCGCCTCCGGTTGTTACGGTGTGCGAGCCTAGCCCGCCGAAGGTGTCAGTCGCGTAGCCATCCCACTCGAGTGCCGGGTCGAAGGCATCAGATCCGTTCGCATCACCCGCTTGAACTGTCGGCTTCCGCCGCAGAGTGTTGTCAGCTGTTGATGTTAGTCCCGTTCCCCATTCGCTCCCGGGGTCGAAACCAATCTGGCCGACGGCGTCGATGATCGTGGTCCCCTTGCGCAGCACAACAGCGTCATCGCCGTTGAACCAGCCTGAGCCCTGCGTCTGGTCCGCTTGCGCCAGGATGGCGGCGGATGCAGAGCTCTGAGCGATGACGTACACGTCCCCCGCTGCAACAGTCCCGGTCAGGTTGATGGTCAACCCGGCAGCGGGATTCCCGTTGAAATACATCTGTATGTTGTATCCGGCCGCGGCGAGGTTTACGGCCGCGCCCGTACCATTGAAGATCTCGAGCGCCTTGTTATTGCTTGTTCCTTCGATGTACTCAGAGAAGAAGAGCTCGGTTATCGCGGCTTGAGCAATCGGCAGCTGCTGGACTTGAGTGAAAACGAGAGCCACGAGCAGCCAAACCAGCATTCCGGCGGCGAGTCTCTTCACGGTGCAACTCCTTTGCGATTGGGACTGAGGAATCGTCCTCCGGTTTCCTCCGGGGGGTCGCCTTTTCCTGCGTCGCCTGAATGAGTTACCCCTTTCTCTCCCGAAGTTGCCGGTTGTGGCAGCCCGCATTGTGGTCATTTCCGATGTCCACGGGAGCCTGGCGGCCCTGGAAGCCGTTATCGCCGATCTCAACCAGATCGCGCCCGATCAGGTCGTCCATGGCGGAGACCTGGCGCAAGCCGGCCCCCGCCCGGCTGAGGTTGTCGATATGATCCGCGCTCTGGGCTGGCCCGGCGTCGTAGGCAACACGGACGAACTCTACTGGCGGCCCGATCGATTCGCGGAGCAGATCGCAAAAGCGCCGAAACTTCTCCCGCTCCTTCGGATTGCCTTTGAGGAGTTTGCCCCTGCGACCTCGGCGATGCTTGGCCCCGACCGGATCGACTGGCTGCGGAGCCTTCCCGCCGAATGGCAACATGACGGGCTCACGGTCCTCCACGCGCGGCCGGGAGATCTCTGGCGCGCTCCCATGCCCGACGCCGATGAGCGTGAGTTTCTCGATGCCTACGGACCGCTGGGAAGCCTCGTGGTCTATGGCCACATCCATCGGCCCTTTGTCCGCCGGTTCCCAGGGCTCACCGTTGCAAACAGTGGAAGCGTCGGGTCCCCGTACGATGGCGACTGGCGGGCATCCTATCTTGTCATCACGGATGGCCGACCGGAGATCAGGCGGGTGGAATATGATCTCGACAGAGAAATCGCCGATCTGCATGCAGTGGGTTACCCCCGTGCCGGTTGGCTCGCGGAAATCCAAAAGCGCGGGACCTACGTGCCACCGGAAGGATCCGGATGAAAATCACGATGCTGCTCGCCGACGCGGCGCAGGCCATCGATGGCAAGCTCTTCATCCTGGGCGGCGGATGGTCGGTGACCGGCCCTGACCCCGTGCCCTCGGCGATCGCGGTCAAGATCGAGGTTCCCTGGGACGAAGCGAACCAGAAACATTCATTGAAGCTCGCGCTGTTTGACGAAGATGGAAAAGCGGTGATGGTTCCGACCCCCGCCGGGGACGTGGCCGTGGAACTGGGGACCGACTTCGAAGTGGGACGGCCGCCGGGACTCAAGCCCGGCACGCCGCTGGACGCGGTCTTCGCGATTAATATCGGTCCGCTGCCGCTGGCCCCCGACGGCCGTTACGTCTGGCGGTTATCGATCGACGACAAGACCGGCGAAGACTGGCAGCTGGCGTTTTCCACCCGCTCGAAGCGTCCTACTTCTTAAGACTGCCGGACAGCACGGCCGCGAGCAGCTCCGATGCCTCCGCGTGCGCGCCGCGCTCGTGGAGGTGGAGTCCAAACTCGCGTCCCAACTCCTCGAGTTTCAGGGCCATGCCCCGCTCGCGGAAGACGTTGATCGCCGCCGTGATCGCCGAAACCGCCGGCTTGAGCCTGTCCATCTTGAGGAGGCTGCGGCCCAGCACCACGTTGGCCTCCGCTACTTCGACGACATCGCCCGCCTGATCCGCGCCGGCGATGGCCGCGGTCGCCATCTTGCGGGCGGCGTTCAGGTCGCCGAGCATGATGTAGGTCCGCGCGATTTCGGTCATGGTGGAGGCGCGGTCGATCGGCTGATGCATCCGCTCGAAGATCCGCAGCGCGTGCTCGAGCTGCCGCAGCGCCAGTTTCGGTTTGCCCATCTCGAGGTAGACCTGACCCAGGTTCTGCATGACGCGGCCTCGGTCAACTGGTTCTTCCGCCGTGTCGAGCACCTTCGACGCGGACTGCAGCTGCTCAATGGCGTCTCCCAAACGGCCTTGCTTCCGCCGGACGAGACCCAGCCCCCACAGCGCGCGGCCGAGCAGTTTGGGGTTGCGCTTGGCGATGTATGATGCCGCTGCGAGTACGAACGCGTCGGTCGCCCGCTTCAGATTCCCCTGGTAGGAGTAGGAGGTCCCCAGAGCGATCAGCGCCTCGGTGCGGGCGGGGTCCCGTCCCGCGCGGCTGCGCCGGAGCGCATCCAGCGCCGCCGTGAGGCTATCGACGGCCTCAGCGAACTCCCGCTGTCGCAGCTTCGACCGGCCGATGATCGTCAGCGCCCGGCCTGCCCGCCACATGTCGCCGTCCGACTCAGCCGCGGACTTGGCGCGATTCGCTTCTTCAACGGCTCGGTCGTAATCGCGACTGGTGAACGCACGCTGGGCCATCAGCAGCGCAATATCCGCGCCGATCTGCTGCACCTTGTACCCATCAACGACGTACTGGATCATCCCGACCAGCCGTTCCAGCGCCGGTTCATCGCGCCGTTCGGCGGCATCCCACGCCATACTCAGCAGAGCCTGCGCGGCGGCGTCAGGCGCATGCCCTTCCTGCGCCACGATGCCGTCTATGGTCGTACCCAGCCGGCCGGCGAAGATGGCGAGCGTATCGATCGATGGCCGGGCCCTGTCGTGTTCGATCAGACTGATATAGGATTTGCTGAATTTGCCTGCGGCCAGTTGGCGCTGCGTGAGCCCTCGCGATTCTCGGAGCTGGCGAAGGCGCTGCCCGATCGACATGCCGCTCACCTCGGTATCCAGTCGTCGAGAAGAACATAGCAGAACTCAACGTATCTTGACAACAGCGGGCGCGGAGGACCATCAGTCATGCTTACCCGTTACCGTCTGGACCGTTGTCACCGCCCATCAGAATGAGGGCGGGCAGCGTGCCGTTACCGTCTGGACCGTTGTCACCGGCAAAGATGGCCGGCCCTGCAGATCCTGCAAACAGCCACACTAATCCTGCTACCAGAACCGCAAGGACCATTCTCCGCATTGTGTGACCCTCCTCGGCCAAGGTTTTCCTCCGCGCCCTTGTCCGGTTGGATTCGAGCGAGAGATATGCAATCCTCGCGTTGTACGAGCGAGGAGGACCAGGTTAAGAAAGGATAGAATTACTAATCTTCTACCGTGGGCTTTCTCGTACCGCTGGGGAGGGTGGCGATGCCAGAGATCTTTATTGTCGCTTGGGCGGCGCTGATCGCAGCGGTCATGGTGATCGGCTGGCTGACTGCTCATCTCGCAGCAGGCGAAACCCTGCGGAGGGACTACTTCATCGCGGGCCAGGCACGCCGGCGTCGGCGCCATGACCAGCCGCTGACACAGACCACCGGGCCGCTGAGAAACCTCGTTCAATTCCCGTCCAGTGATGGCCCTGATAGGCGAATCAAGCGTGGATGGAAGTCGGCAGGCTAGCGATGAAGCCGTTTGACATCAAGCGGATCGAGCAGGCGGCGCAGCGCTACGACCAGCGCGCGGTGAAGCCAAAGACTGTCCTGACCGAGGCCGCGGTCCCGCCGCCTCCACCTCGAGATCGAAGAAAGGAATGGCTGTCACAAAGTCTCTCCGCTGAACGCGCCAAGGCGACCGTGACCGAGGCGGAGGCCCGGGGAGCGCCGCCCACTCCAGATCGCACCCTCGCCAGCCTCGCTCGGGAGCGCATCATCGGCTCCAACGACCTCCGCGACGTCAACTATCTCGAGTTGGCCATTGCGATTGCGCGCGCGGTGTGCCGGATCCGGATCGGGTCAGCCGCGGGATCGGGTTCGCTGGTCGGGCCCCGGCTGCTGATGACCAACAATCACGTCATCGAATCAGTTGAAGACGCGCGGCAAGCGGAAGCGCAGTTTGACTACCAGGAGAACGTGTCGGGAGAACTGCTGCCGATTCAGGCGTTCCGGCTCGTGCCGGACATGTTCTTCCTCACCGATCCGAATCTCGACTTCACTCTCCTCGGGATCGCGGAGACTTCATCCAAGGGGCGGCGGATCGACCAGTACCCGTGGCTGCGGCTCATCGGGACGCTGGGCAAGGCCGAGAAAGGGGATCCGCTCAACATCATCCAGCACCCGCGCGGCGGCCTGAAGCAGATTGCCCTGCGGAACAACGAGATTATCGAGATCCCCGGTGGCAAGGCGGACTTCCTTTACTACACGACGGACACTGAGCCCGGGTCGTCGGGCTCCCCCTGCTTCAACGACCAGTGGGAGCTCGTCGCGCTCCATCACTCGGGCGTCCCGAGAATGGAGAACGGACAGATCCTGAAGCGTGACCGGACGCCGTTCCGAGATGGGGTGGATGATCCAGCGCTGATCGATTGGATCGCCAACGAAGGTGGCCGGATCTCCGCCATCGTCAACATGCTGAGCAGCGCCGACCTGTCAGGAGCCGCGGCGGATCTTCGGTCGCGTGCGCTGGATGAGGCACCACCGAATCCCGTTGAACTCGCCCGGAGTGCAGCCGGCGGGGCCCCCGTCCGAGTCGACCGCGACGGGCAGGTCGTGGTGGCGTCAGGCTCGGCGGTGACGTTTTCCGTTCCGCTCAATATCACTGTGTCGCTGGGGTCGGCCCCACAGCCGGCGGTGTCTGTGGGCAGACCGGCAGTCTCCGATGCCGCCGCGGGTCCCGACGTCTTCGCGCCGGAGGCCCTCAAGGTCGACCCGGACTGGAGCACCCGGGAGGGCTACGATCCCGACTTTCTGGGGATCGCCATCCCGCTGCCGACGCTCTCGGCCGCGATGAAGCAGAATTCCGCGGAGGTTCCTGAGGAGTACCGGCACAACGGCGACAAGTACGTCCTGGCCTACCATCACTACTCCCTGGCCATGAATAAGAAACGCCGCTTCGCCTGGTACTCGGCGGCCAACATCGACGGCGACCGCCGGCCCAAACTCCCCAAGCGCAGCGACGATAAGTGGCACATAGATCCGCGTATCGACAGCGAGGACAATCCGGCCATTCAGGTTGGCGAGGAGTTGTACGCAACGGCCAAGACCGACCGCGGACATTTGACCCGCTACCTGGACGTGGCCTGGGGCGATAAGGCCGAGGCGCTCAACGCGCTCGCGGACACCTTCCACTTCACCAACTGCTGCCTCCAGCTCTCCGTGTTCAACCAGGGCAAGGACCGCTGGCAGGGTATCGAGCAGTACCTGCTCGAGAAGAAGGCCAAGAAGGAAAAGCGCCGGATCATTGTCCTGACGGGGCCTATCTTCAAGGCAGACGATCCGCTGTATCGGAACGAATTCATGGATTACTCGGTGCGAATCCCGCTTGCGTTCTGGAAGATCTGCGCGATCATCCGCGAAGACGATTCGCTCTCCGCGACGGGCTTCGTCCTCAGTCAGGATGACGTCACCGCGCTTCCGGGTTTCGAAGAAGCCTTCGACGTGACCGCGACGCAGGTCACGATTCACGAACTCGAGGACCGCACCGGCCTCCGGTTCCCGGTCCTCCGGGACAACGACCACTTCGCCGCCGGCGGCGCGCCGGGCACGCTCGAGATCGACCGTCCCGAGGGCGGGAAGCGGCGGGTCAAACCGGTGCGGGCCTACGAGGACATCGTCGTTTGAGGAGGAAAGGCACGGATATGGTGACGCGCACACTTCGGCGGGATGATAAGAAGGCGAACAAGGAAGAGAAAGTCCTGGGGAGACTGAAGAAACCCGAGAAGAAGGAGAAAGACGTCCGCAACGCGCACGTGAAGCCTGCGGCAAGACGGGTTAAAGGCACACGAAGGACCCTCAAATTGAAGAAGAAGCAGGCTCGCAAGGCAACAATGGTGCCCGATCAGAGTAAGCCCCTTGCTCCGCGGAGGTACGGTGCGTACTAGATCTACTAGTCATCGGCGTTGTGGCGGGCAGTCCCGCTGCTGGCGCGCCGCGGCATTCACGATCCCGAGGTCCATCCGCGCTGGCGGAGCATCTGGGCGCTGACCTC
The DNA here is from genome assembly GCA_036004445.1 of bacterium. GTDB lineage: Bacteria > Sysuimicrobiota > Sysuimicrobiia > Sysuimicrobiales > Kaftiobacteriaceae > DASXUC01. Next base: position 5,827 of record DASYRL010000065.1, on the reverse strand, counting down.
AGTTGACGACGGCAGCGTGCCCGCTCTAAAGTCGCCGTCCGATGTCGACGTAGTCGAACTCGCGGAGTTGGACTTGGTCGACGCAGATGATGCTGCCGGGGATCTGGAACTCTTCCTGAAGAAGCGATCCCAAGAGGCCGGCAACGTCGGCATCGACGACAAACAGGAGCGGGCGGCCTTCCCGGGCACCAGGAACCGCTCAACTATCCCAACACACAGCTCTCGTAAAGAACTATAGGCTGCTCCATGGCGCCAGCGGAGGCCGAGCGAAGCGGCGGTCGCCGTCGCCGTCGCCGAGGTCGAGGCGGTGGACGACAGAATCACTCACCCCTTGATACGAGTTCCCCGTAGACACTTCGTCGGTGACGGATTGCAAGGATTCTTACCTTGTCACCCGCCACCCGGTAGACTACGCGGTAGTCACCGACTCGGAGTTTCCAGTACCCTTTGAGAGTCCTCTTCAAAGGCGTACCGTACTTCTCCGGGTTGGTAGTGAGACGCGTTTCGATGGCGCGAGCGATCCTTGTTGCGATGTTTGCCGGGACTTCCGGAAGGTCTTCCTCGGAAACCGCGTGGTGGTAGACGAGGCGGTAGGTCATTTGGCGAGAGGGGTTTTTCTCCAGACCTGCCGATGAGAAAGCGCCCTCCCGCGATTGAACGTCCGCTCTCGGATCTCGGCGATTGCCGAGAGAGCGATGTCTTCTTCCGTTTCTAGTGCTCGCCCAACGAGGTCACGCACTTTCGAAGACACCGAAATCCTGTCCCGCTTGGCGAGCCGTCTGATGGTGTCGTAGAGCGGGCGTTCAAGGACGACGTTGACCCTTGGGTTTTTGGTTGGCATCTTTATTTTGCGATCTCCTCTCAGTGTACCACCAGTGTAACACCTTGACTGGTGTGCATACAAGGGGCCATCGAGATGGTTGTTAGCGCGTTTACTCAATGAAAAATCAGGCTCTTTACCACCACTGGAACTATATCCTGTGCTGGAAGGCGGCGGCCGATGTCGATGTAGTCGAATTCGCGCAGGTGGACCTGATCGATGCACACGATACTACCTGGGACGCGGAACTCGTGCTGGAGCAGAGATCCTACTAAGCCCGCAACGTCGGCATCCACGACGAGTAGAAGTGGGCGACCTTCCTTCGCACCAGGCACGGCTTCAACAATCCCCGAGCAAAGTTCACGAAGAGAAGCATAGTCTGCGCCGTGGCGCCAGCGGAGGCCGAGGGCGAAGCGGCGGTCGCGGTCGCCGTCGCCGTCGTCGAGGTCGAGGCGGTGGATGGCGCGGCGGATGGCATCGGCAACCTGGCCTGCCTCGGGTTTCACGATGCCGGTCACAGCTGCCACCGGGATGCTTCGCAATGGCAGATGAGAGGGATCAGAAAGGAAGATCGTGTCGCCGCTGAGTTGCACGGTGTATTGGGAAGCGCCGATGCAGGTGGCGCGGATGCCCTCGCGGGGCTCGAGGAGTTCGATCCCTGCGGACCCAGCGCGGCGGCGGACAGCGGCGGCGAGGCGGGGACCGAGGTCGCCGAAGTCGCGGGTCTCGCGTCCGTAGATGTACTCGGCGACGCCCCCGGAGAAGACGACGCGCGGGAAGGGGCCGGAGCCGGGGAGGGGCGGGGTAATCCAGAGTTGTTCTAGTGGATCTCTCGATTGACCAAGCACGATCCGCATGATGAGTTCGGCCATGTGGTCGGCGAGGGCGTCGAGGAAGCTGGGGTCAGTACTCAAGTCGCCCACAGCCTCTGCTAGGCGGCGGCCGGCATCCTCGAGGCGATTGATTCGGCCCTCGGAATCCCAGGCGAGCAAACGTGCCCCCAGGTGAAGGGCGGCGGTCTCGCGGACGGCGCCCTGGGTGCAGATGGCGAACTTCGTGGTCCCCCCACCGATATCGACGTTCAGGATGGGTTCCTCAGTTTTCAGCGACAGGTCGGCGGCGCCGGAGCCGTGGGCGGCGAGGAGACTCTCGAGGTTCGGACCGGCGGTGGCGACGACGAATTTGCCGGTCTCCTGAGAGAAGAGGTCGGCCACGGCCCGAGCGTTGTCGCGGAGGGCGGCTTCTCCGGTGGTGATGACTGCGCCGCCGTCGACGTCGTCGGGAGTGAGGTTGGCGGCGCCGTAGGATTCGCCGATGAAGGCGGCGAGGGAGCCGGCGTCAATCAATCCTGACCGCAGAAAGGGCGTGAAGACGATGGGGGATCGGTAGAGCATCTCGCGCTCGGTGACGACGTAGCGACTGGAGAGGCGCTTGCCCTGGCGCTCGAGGGCGAGCTTGGAAAAGATCAGGTGTGAGGTGGAGGAGCCGATATCGACGCCGACGCTGAGGAGTTCGATCCGCTCGCCGGTGTAGACAATGGCTTGCTCGTCCAGGTGGATATGGTCTTCGTCGCCTTCGTGCATCGGCTACCCGGCGGGCTTGACGCGGTATGCGGCCTCTCGCCATCCGGAACTGACCCAAGCCATATCCTCATCCGCGTCGACTCGCAGGCGCAGGCTCAACTGTCCGGTGTGGTGCTGGATGTGTCGGATGTTATAGACGTGCAGCTCGGCTTGTGAGAGCGACGGGCGCGAGACAGCCGGTGCGTTTAACGTTTCTTCGGTCTCCCCCGCCATGATCTCTGACGCCTTGGTCCGGCAGAAGTCCAGGTACGTGAGGATCGAGGGTTTGTCGAACAGCCGCACGGGCAGCCCATGCCCGAACTCCTCGTAGTCCGCAAAGAAGTCCTGGTTGCGCGAGTGAAACGGCTGCTGGCGGAATAACTCTTCGTCGTCATGTCCGAGGTAGAGATCCGTGAAGATCAGCGTGTGGAACACCAGCTGGCAGAATCTATAGTTCGCTCCCCGCGTGTTCCAGACCGCATCCGGACACCTGTCGACGCATGCCTTTAGCATGCTCAGCGCGGCCTCGTACTGTCGGGTAATCAGCGTCTTGAACGTGTCAAGCATGACCGCTCCGGGGATACGTTACCCGACCTGCGCGACGAACTGATCCATCTTGACCTCGACGCCGTTGGCCAGGCAGCGGTCGACGAAGAGACGGTGGATGCGCGGGTCCTGGTCGGCGTACTCGATCTGGTTGCCGCCGGCTTTCGCGCTCTTGTCGATGCCCTGGTGGTCGAGGTAGCGCGTGACTTTCCACTTGGTGCTGCCCCAGCGGATGGCGAGATAGCGCGCCGGGGTGGCGCCGGTGTTGAAGTGCTGGTGCCACCACATCCCGGGCGGGACCAGCATCGTACCGGGATGCCAGCGGATGTCCTCAAACTCCGGCGCCTGGTCCGGCTGTGAACCACTCGCTGCGCTCGGGTTCACGGCAGGCCACATTAGGCTGAAACCGGTGCCCTCGAGGATGATGACATGCGCGCCGGGGCCGTGGCGGTGGCCCTTCTTATACGTCCCGACCGGAAACTCGGACACGTGGGCGACGAGGACGTTATCGGCCAGTTCGAACTTCATGTGCTTTCCGCCCGCTCCGCGCTCGGCCCACGAGGGGAGCTGCATGCGGTAGACATCGGAGACGAAGTTGGTCTCCCAGATCTTCTGCTGGCTGTCAGGTCGCGAGTAGATAGTGCCCTCGCGGCTGAAGTAGTCGTCCTCGCCCGAAAACCGGTCGGTGAAGTCGAATGGGGCGCGGAAGATGAAGTCTGTGTTGCGGAGGAGGTTGAACATCAGCGGCGCCGTCGTCACGCCCAAGAGCCGGGCGGCCTCGGTGCCTGATCCGTTGTGGAGCCGGTGCGAGGTGTTCAGCGGGATCGCGAAGACGCTGCCCCTCTGCCATTCGAATGTCCGCTTCGTTCCCTTGCCGTTCCAGACTTCAGTCGAGCCGCGGCCGCCCAGGACGAAGAAAACTTCTTCATATAAGTGCTGCTCTTCGGCGGCGGATTTGCCCGACGGGATCTCGAGGACGTAGGCGCTATCCGTGTCTTCCGCGCCGGTCAGCTGGATGTAGGCGCCTTTGGCATCGAGCCGGGGCCAGGGGGCGACTTCGACCGTCTTGAGGTCGTCGACCGCCAGGCCCGTGACGACCGGAATCTGCTCGCTCTCGAGAAAGCGGCGGAAGGCGGTGCGGCCCCATTCTTCGGGGAGGCGGACGGGCGATTGCTGATCCATGACAGTAAGTATAATACGGGGATTGCTTCGTCGCGCTGCGCCTCTGGCGCGCGCTCCTCGCAATGACATCAAAAGAAGGCCCTCTGGCGCGCTCCTCGCAATGACGGACCGGGCGCCCTTCGACAGGCTCAGGGCGGGCGGCGACCGCCCGCAGGAACGGAGTGTAACAGGGTGAATCTGAAACCAAAATACCCCTCAGAAGCCCAGTCCGGAGGTGGTCTAGAGATGCGAGTAGTTGCGGTACTGCTTCTCCTCGCCCTGGTGGTGGTGTTGCCCGTTCAGGCCCAGCAGCCGCCGAATCTGCAGGGCAAGACCGTAACCATCATCGTCGGTTATCCGACCGGGGGCGGCTACGATACGCTGGCGCGCATCATCGCGCGGCACCTGGCCAGGTTCCTTTCCGGGAACCCGACCGTCATCGTGCAGAACATGCCGGGCGCCAACAGCATCGTCGCCGCGAACCATCTCTACAACACCGCGCCCAAGGACGGGCTGACCATCGGTGCATTCAACCGGAACCTCGTGCTGGGGCAGTTGGTCAAAGTCGACGGGATTCGTTTTGACATCACCAAGTTCGCCTGGATCGGCAGCCCGTCGGCCGAAGCCACCATCCTGGCGATCCGGTCCGACTTGCCGTATCGGACGCCGGCCGATTTCGTGCGGGCCAGCCAGCCGATCATCCTCGGAGCGACTGGTCCGGGGGCCAGCACCTACGACTTCCCGCTGCTGCTGAAGGCGCTGTTGAAATGGAATTTGAAGATCATCGCCGGGTATCCATCGAGCGGAGAGATCATGCTCGCGACCGAGCGCAAGGAAGTCGACGGCCGGGCAGGGTCCTACTCGTCGCTCAAGCCGTTCATCGATCGCGGCCTGGTCCGCCCGGTGATCCGGACCCGTGCTTCGGTCCCGCCGATTGCGGCCCTGCCGGTCGACGAGAATCTCGCCGCGGATGCGACGGCGCGAGCGGTGATGGCCCTGCGTTCGGTGCCCGAGATCGTCGGACGTCCGTACGTGGCACCGCCCGGCACGCCCGCCGCATACGTGCAGATGTACAATGACGCGTTTGCTCGTATGACCAAGGACCCGGCGTTCCTCGCCGAGGCGGGCGCTCGCGGTTTCGACATCGACTACACGAACGGCGCGGAGTCGCTCAAGATCATGAACGAGGTACTGAACGCGGCGCCGAGTGTGGTACGGATCTTTCAGCAGTTCTTTAGATTTGAGTAGAGCCTGGATGTTAGATGCTGGAGGCCCTCTGGCTCGGACTGACTGAGGTCCTGCAGTGGCACGCGCTCAGCTTCATGCTGCTGGGCGTGGTCATCGGGTTCTGGGTCGGGCTGCTGCCTGGGCTGGGCGGAGCGACGACGCTTGCACTGCTGCTGCCGTTCGTGTATGCGATGGCGCCGGTGCAGGCGTTTGCGTTTCTACTCGGCATGCACTCTGTCGTCGCGACGACCGGCGACATCACGTCCATCTTGTTCGGCATCCCCGGTGAAGGCACGACCGCGGCGACGATCCTCGACGGACATGCCATGGCTAAGAAAGGCGAGGCCGGCCGCGCGCTCGGCGCGGCGCTGATGAGCTCGCTGGTCGGCGCCCTGGTCGGCGCGGTCGCGCTGGCCGTCGCGATCCCGATCGTCCGCCCGGTGGTGCTGTCCTTCGGCTCCCCCGAGTTCTTCATGGTGTCCATCTTCGGCATCGCGTCCATCGCGTCGCT
>DASYRL010000064.1:0-15353 GCA_036004445.1 bacterium | reverse complement strand
GGCCCATCAATACGATGAACGATTGAATCTCGGGCAACGGACAGGGTGACGAGAACGACAAGGACCAGGCGGACGAATTTCACGACATGATTCATTTCGACGGAAGTGATGGCCCAACCTATGAGGAAATTCTACGGCGATGGCCCATGTGAGACTGGCGCGTCCGGCAGATGTGCGACCGTTGGCGGCACTGTGTCGCGCCGCGGTGGGTGCGGACGACTACGTCTTGGAGTACCTTCCCGAGATGATTGCCCGGAGAGAGATTCTCGTGACCGTCGTGGGCAGAAGGGTCCGCGCCATGACCGGTCTGACGGAATGCGCCGACGGTGCGCTGTGGATCGGCCAGTTACGCACTCACCCCCGATGGCGCCGCCGAGGGCTGGCGCGGATGCTGTTGGATCGCGCGTATGCGCGCGTCGTGCGCGAGAGCCGGTCCGCGCTGCGGCTGTGGACCAGCCAGCGCAACGTCGCCGCCCGCGCCCTCTTTGAATCGAACGGTTTCCGGCCGGTTGCCGTATTCAGCCGGATGGTCGCCGCACCGCTGGCCGGTAGAGCGCAGTGGCGTACAGCGCCCACATCCTCCGAGCGGCAGGGACTCTTGAGCCTCTGGGATCGGTCGTTGTTCGGCAGGGAAGGGAAGGGGTATCTGGATTACTTCTGGCGCTTCACACGACTCAATCAGCCTGTGGTCCGAAGGCTTCTCGACCGCAGAGAACTCTTCTTCAATTCACTGGGCGTGTTTCTCATGTGGAGAGGAGCGGAGCATCGGACGACGGTACACGTCGCCGTCCTGACGGGAGGCAAAGCGGCGTTGCGGTCGGCTCGGCGTGCGGCGGGCGCCCGAGGGTTTGACCGCGTGCAGGCGTTCGTGCCCAGGACCCGGCGGGCGCTGGCTACGGCCCGGCAGGCCGGCTTTGCGATGGCAAGGTGGGGAACGCGGGCCGTCCTCTACGAGCGGCCGGCATAAGATGGGGACCGTCTACGAATACCCGTAGCAGCGCTTGAGTTCGTCGAAGCGATAATAGTAGCTGCCGGGGCGGATGGTTTGGCACCCCGCCTTGAACCACGTCTCCCGTTCGTTGTAGAGCATCCTGACCAGGTAGTCGCCGGCATTGCTCGCATACACGTCCCACTGGATGTTCACGGCGTAGGGGGTCACCCGGTCCCCGCGCCACGGGTTCGTGCGATACGTGTAGGTCTGCGCGACGGGGACCTGCTTGTTGCTGTACGGCAACTGCATGAGCGCCGCAAGCGGAATGACGATCTCTGCATGCGCGAATCTGAGCCGGGCCAGTAACGTGCTGTCTCCGCTGCGGATCATTTCGACCGCGCTGAAGAAATCGTCCTGCAGCACCCGAGCCATCTTGAACGTGATGGTCAAACCGGCGAAGCTCGGGCCCTTGCCGTAGAAGTCCTGGGCATCCTTGAGGTACGCAAACCAGCGTGCCTCCGGTGGCAGGATGAAACGCCAGAAGGTCCAGGTCCCTTCGGCACTGAGGCCAGGAGCGATCTGGTAGAGGCTGTACAGCGAGCCCACGGCATCGACCTCGTTGAAGTCAACCGGGTCGCCCGTGCTCGGGTCGACAAAGACATACGCACCTGCCGCCAAGCCGTCTACGAACACCGGCGTGAAGAGTCTCAGCAGCGCCTGGCGAGCGTACCGGTGACTGTCGGGGCCGTAGTAGATCGCGTTGATCTTGGCGGCCAGAGTGGGGTCGTGGGCCAGCCACTCCTGGTAATCGGCGTTCTCCGGCGCCCTATGGAAGTACAGCAGCGTCGTGTTGACCACGGGTGGATCAATCAGCGGGGCCAGCGCAGGCATGCGCGTTTTGAGCGAGGCAACGAAGTTGTTTTGGCTGTCGACTGCCCGGTCCTTGCCTGAACTGAGCACGGACACGTGCCGCCCGTCCCGTATCCCTTGCGCGAAGAGCACAGGCAGCCGCGCGAGCAGGCGAGCGGCCAACTGGCGATGTTCCCGCACGCCGCGGCCGCTGAGGTTGCCGAAGCCGAGCTTCACGATGGCCTTCTCGAGCCGCAGCACCTCGGGTCCGAGCTGGCGGCCGATCTGCGTGAAGGCCCCTGCAGCGCGTGCGTGTCCGATGAGCTGTTTCGTGTACTCGATGTCAGTTGCCGACGTGAGCGCGCGTGAGCCGTGTCGGGCGACGAGTTGCGTAAACACGGGAGCATATCCCGCGGGCGGGGGTTCGTATGTCCTCAGGCTCTGCTGTGGCTCGTACGGCGTATTGGAGGCCGAGTAGATCTTCCACAGCGTGGACTCCGCCCGTCCGACGCCTGCGCCTCCGAGGGCGAGGATCAGCGCGGCAATGAGGAGTAGCCGTGTGTGGTTCCTCACTCCTGCTCCCATTCATTTCATAATAGTACATGTGGATAGGCAGACGCATGACATCTTACGGTCTCGCTGAGATGACCCACGACGAGCGCTTGGAACTCGCCGGCCGTCTGCGAGACCGCATGCTCGAACGCTACGGGGGTTCAGTGCTGGCGATCTTCGTCACAAGCTCGACCGCCCGCGGTCTTGATCTCGAGTTTTCTGACCTGGAGTTGACCGCGGTCCATCGCGATGGCGCGGCGCCACCCGACCGCGCCTACTACCATCGGGGCATCTTGATTGAGGTCTCGCACGTAGAGGAGTCGAAGATCCTGGCCCCGCGTATGGAGGCGCGATGGGCGGAGACGGCGGGGGGCCATCGCGCCCGCATCGTTCTCTATGAGCATGCTCGTTGGACTGAACGCCTGGACCAGGCTCTCGACGCGCTGGATGCCGCGGACCGCCGTCCCGCGCAGCGAAGCGCGCTGCTGGATCTGCTGGAGTTTAGAGACAAGCTGCGCAACGCCCGCGTGACCGGGGACGAGATCTTCATTCGCGCATGTGCGGTCTACTTCGCGGACAGCGCGACCAACTTCGTGCTCTTCCTCAACGGGCAGTACATGATCACCACGCGCTGGTTCTTCCGGCAGGCGCTCGAGTGTCCCGACCGACCGCCAGAATTGCGCGAATACCTCGAGGTCCTGCTGGGAGTCCGCCGGGCCGACACCGTCGAGATCTTGGAGGCTGCCGAAGCCCTGTCGGAGGACCTTGTGAGGATGGCGGGAGCACATGGGATCATCGCCGAGTCAGAAGAGTTGCTCGCGTGAAACGATCCGATTCCGCTGATGTGGAATGGTTCTCGGAATCCGACGCCGGATGAGCCTGATGATCACCTACCGTCAGTCAGCAAACGATGCACTCCTCCCGTTCTACGAACGGTTCGGTTTCAAGCCGTCAGTGGCTGCTATCATGAGGCGGTATGAACTGCAAGCAGGTCGAGCGAATACCAGTTCCCCAGAGCGAGGACCCTGAGTTAGCAAATCATACTTGGATATCGAATCCTATGTCGACTTCGCTTGCAGCGAAGCCGCCACGCACGCCCCAATTCTCCAGGGCCGGCTCATTTAGCACAATGAGGATATCTAGTGCTGGCACGCCTAGGGCAACCAGTTTCCGGGTGATCGCCCGATAGAGGTTGCGCTTCGCCTCGAAGGATCTCCCTGGAAACGCCGTGATCTCCACCAGCATGTATTTCTCCGACCGTCCCGGTGGGATCTCGAAATCTTCGGAGGGGTACTCGTCGATTCGCTGTGTCCGGTCGTCATCTGGGATCCGGAACGCCTCCACAAGCGCTTCGTGGAGTCCATCCAGCAAGGCATGTTTCTCATCAGTGGTTCGTCCGGCTCGGACAACCAATCGCACGACAGGCATCTTGCTCCCCTCCGAACAAGATTTTGACGGCCGTCTCTTCTATTTCAGATTACCCTGCATGCTGACATCGCCAAAATAAGGGACCGAACACAACTCGTTCCGGAACGAGTTGTGTTCAGTCACATGAATTAGTTACAGTGTTCGGCAGGAGATTGGGAATGGTGTCACTTCGTTTGCCAACCTTTCGGTAGCGTAGGTACCGTCCATTCGACTGGGGGCGACCAATCAGCCCACGAATCGTCCCACCAGCGCCGCCCCGCATCATTTCTGCCTCGACGCGTTCCGCCCTGGCCCGGATCTCCGCTGCCTCGGCTGGAGTGAACAGGCCGGCGGCGACCCGCTGCTCGAGCAATTCGAAGTCTTTCCGGTACCAAGTTAGGCCGTCCTCACTCCATAGATCGAGCTCATGATCAAAGGTATCGAATCCGATGTCCGTCTTCCGAAAGGGCGCCTGGAAGTTGATGTACCAGCCCCAGAACTCGCGCTCCGGGCTCTCCAAAAGACCAAGACGGCGCAGCGATTCAGGTTCCACGATAGGATAAGAATTCTCCCCGGGCCGGCCGAATACCATCGTCATGAGGCCGGTCTACTTTAAGACTCCGAAGGCGTTCCGAGCGTGGCTGGATCGGCACCACCGGACCGCAGCCGAGCTGTGGGTAGGATTTCATAAACGCGGTTCGGGCCGGCCCAGCATCACGTGGCCGGAATCCGTGGACGAGGCGCTGTGCTGCGGATCGATCGACGGACGCACGGTGCCGGCGCTCACCCGACCGGGCGGATCCCACACGTCTTAGCTCCGCGCGGCCCTCAAGGACTTGAGTCGATCCGCCGATAATTCAGAGGTCATGCAGAGAGACGTTGCGATCAGTGCGCTGCTAATCTCCTGCGTCGTAGTGGGTCTGACCACGATGGAGGTCCCGGCTCAAACGCCGGCCGCCTTTACCTGGCGTATGGAAGACCGGTTCGGATCGAGCCGCGCGGACTTCGCTCCCGTGCCGGTGGTGACACCGACCGCCGAGTACATCCACGCGCCACAGCGGCTCGTGCACTTCGATGCCTGTCCCGCATCAGGTCAGAGCGCGCCCGGCGCGTCCTACGTCTGGCGCATCGACGGCGCCGCGCCGGTCGAGGCCGGGTGCCGCTACGACTATACCTTCGCCGCGCTGGGAACCCACCGCGTTGAGCTCACCGTGATGACGGGAGGCGCCGCCGCGGTGACCGGGCAGACGATCGTGCTCAGGGATCACCTCATCGTCTCCCTCGGGGACTCGTACGCGTCGGGGGAGGGCGTTCCCGACGTGGAGGGCGAGTACGCGATCAGCTTCCCGCCGTGCCGCGCCGCCGGGACGCTCAGCTTCAGGACGCCGTGCGTCGAGCAGGTCGTGCGGCCGGTCCAGTGGTCCAACGCCGTGTGTCACCGCTCATCGTGGGCGGGGCCCGCGCAGGCCGCGCTGGCCATTGAACGGGCCGACCCGCACTCGACCGTGACCTTCATCTCGCTCGCGTGCGCTGGCGCGAGCATCGACGGCGGACTGCTCGGTCCGCACCGCGGCCAGACGCCGCAGGTGGATGCGCTCGCCCGCCTGCTCTGCCCGCCGGCGGCGGCCTGCTCGGGGGCCGACCAGCAGCGACGCATCGACGCGCTGGTCATCAGCATCGGGGGCAACGATTTGATGTTCTCGGAGATCATCACGTACTGCGCGACCAGCATCTTCGGATGCACCGGCGTCCATCAGTCGGGGCAATCGCCCCTGACGGCGGCCCAGCAGACATTGGCGGCGATCGGGACCCGATACGTGGCGCTGTTCCGGGCGATCAACGAGAGACTGAGCGTTACTCAGGTCTACCTCACGGAGAATGCCGATGCGACGGTTGGTGTGGACGGTGAGTACTGTGCGATCGGCGGCTTTCCGTACGGCCTGCGGATCTCCAGCGCGGACGTCGCGTGGCTGCAGCAGAACCTGCTCACGAAACTCAATAACACGGAGCGGGCCGTGTCCCGCACGCTGGGGTGGGTCTTCATTGATGGGATCGCGAACCGGTTCCACGGGCACGGGTACTGCGCGGCCGACGGCTGGTTCGTGACGTATCCCGAATCCTGGCGCCGGCAGGGCGACGACGAGGGGACGATGCATCCGAACCGGCAGGGCCACCTGATCTACGCACAGCGGATCAGCGCCGTTGTCGGCGCTGCCCTCAGCGCGGTTCCGCGGGCCGGTGCATCATCACGTTGATGACCTTCCCATTGGGGTCGCGGAGGAAGAACCGCCGCACGCCCCACGGCTCGTCGGTCAGCGGGTAGGCGATGTCCTCTCCGCGCTCGATCGCCTTGCGGTGCACGGCATCGACGTCGGCCACCTCGATCGAGAGGTCCGGATGCACCGGTGCGGTGGCATCCTCCTGGATCACGCTGAGCTGCGCGGTGGGATTGCTCGGCGACACGAACGTAATGATCCATCCCAGATCCATGCCGACGGTGAGCCCGAGCAACTCCGAGTAGAACTCGCGGCTCTGCTCGAGCCGGTCGGACTTGATATTGAGGTTGATCCTCCGGACGTCCATGGACAGCAGTCTCCTCTACCCCCGATGGGGTCAAGTCTTCACATGCACCGAACAGGGGGATCAAAGTATCAAGTGAAGACTTGACCCCTGGATTGGGACTTTCCCTGCACGCAGGTAAACGCATCCGGCCCACGCCCGGTCAGTAGGGTGGACATCGCAGAAAGGGGTGGCTCGCCGTGCACAGAGTGAAGACCGCAATCACCGCAGGGGTGGCCGTCGCTATCGTCGCCGGGCTGCTCGTCGCCGGCGCCGCGTTCGCACAGCCGGGTCCCACCGGCCCCCGAGGCCCGCAATGTCAGGGCGTGCTTTCGACCCAGGCCGACGCGGTCGTCGCCAAGTACCGGGAACGGGCCCAGGCGGCACGCGACGGATTGATGAAGGAAGAGCGGGCGCTGTTCGCGCTGCTGATCGCCGACAACTCAACGCGCGCGGCGGTGGATGCGCAGACCGCGAAGGTCAACGATGCCCGTGCCGTGTTCGCGAAGGTCCGGCTGGACATGCTGTGGGAGCTGCGCACGGTGATCCCGGCGCAGAACCGCACGCAGGGCTTCCGCTGCGCGGAGTTTTCCCTCATCCGCCGGCGGTAGCCGCGCCGATCCGTTGACAGGAGTCGGGCCGGAGCGATCCGGCCCGGTTCGTTTTGGGAAAAAGACTGCAGACCCTACTTGGAGGTACAGCCGTGCAGCACCCACCGCCCCCCGGCCCCCCGGTCCCGCCTGGTCCTCCAGGCCCGCCGCCGATGCCCCCGGAGCCGCCCGAGCCCCCGCAGCCGCCGGACCCCCGTCCCGCGCGGCGCTAACCGATCGTCAGACGTTCCAGGTCCCGCGGGTATGTCGTCAGCGGTTCCGCGCTCGACGCCGTCACGAGCACTGTGTCGGAATGCCGAAACCCTCCCAGCCCGGGCACGTAGATCCCCGGCTCGATGCTGAAGACCATCCCCGGGACGATCTCCGTGTCGTCACCGACATCGAGATAGGGCGCCTGATGATTGGGGACGCCGGGTCCGATCGAGTGCCCGGTATGGTGCCGCCAATACGGCAGGAGGTCATGCTCGGCAAAGAAGCGCCGCACGACGCGGTCGACATCCGCGCACCGGCGGCCGGGGCGGAGCGCATCCAGCGCCGCAGCCTGCATATCCCGCATCAACCCGAAGAAGCGCGCCGCGTCGGGGGAGACCGGCGCGACGATCAGCGTGCGCTCCAACTCGCTGTAGTAGCCTGCCATCCCCGCGGTGGCGCCGGTGACCAGCACGTCCCCCGGACGGATGATCGCGTTCGTGATCAGCGCGTGCGGCACGGCGGAATGCGCTCCGATCTGGCCGCGGTAGCCGGCGTGCGCTCCCGCCGACATCCAGCCATGGGGACGGTACCCCGGGCCCAACTCCGCGAGCATCTGCGCCGTCGCCTCGCGCGAGGCGCGTTCGGACACTTCGATTTCCGCCACGCCCGGCGCCGTATGCCGCTGGAGGAGCGCGTGGGCCAGATCCCCCCACCGCGCACTTTCGCGGAGGAGGGCGATCTCTTCGGGCGATTTCACCGCCATCAACCGGTCGATCGTTGCGCCGATCTTCACCACTGAGACGTCCGGCAGCAGATCGCTGAGCCGCCCGCCGCGATAGCCGAACCCGCCTCCGTACCCGTCGCTGTCTGCGGCGAGCCCGCCGGCGGCGCCGGATTCGATGAGCAGCCCGGCGAGCTGTACCATCGGATGCACCTCGCCCGGATACTCCGGGTACGAGACCACCCGGCCGACGTCGGCCAGGGCTTCGGCGTGCTCCTGCTCCAGCCGCGGCACGAACAGGATCGTGGCCCCGGCCGCGGTCAGCACCAGCGCCAGCGGCCGTTCGGTCGGGATGAACGCAAACCCGGTGAGGTACAGCACGTACAGCGGCGCGAACAGGCAGGCGACCGGTGCGCCCATGCCCGCGAGTTCCGCGAGCAGCCGTTCCCGGCGGGCGGCGAGCTCGGCGCGGCTGGGTTCGAGGATCATTGTTCCGCCGTTGCCAGGTTCCCGATCATATAGCCGTAGATCCCCGGCTCGACGACATTCGCCGTACGCTGGGTCAGCACCATGATCCCGCGGTCAAACGGGCACCGGACGACTTCCAGCTCGTCGAAGGAATACGGGCTCACGATCCGGCCCAGGATCTGGCCGCCGCTGACCTCGACGCCCAATTCCGTGACTTCGGGCAGCAGGAGTCCGCCGTGGTGCGGCCGCAGGATCGCGATCTCGTTCAGCACGGTCTGCGCAGGAGGCGGAGCCGGGTCGCCGGGCAGCATCCGCAGCGCTTGCAGGATGTTGGTCAGGCCCCGCAGTCCGCGGCGCACGTAGCCGGTCTGGTCGACGTCACCGCCGCCCAGTTCGACGACCACCGACGGGATGTTCAACGGGCGCGTGACGCTGACCGACGTGCCGGCCAGACTCTCTTTGGCCCGGTAGAGCAGCGGGGAGCCAAACGCGCGCGAGAGATGTTCGGCGTTGAGGATGTAGACGTAGTCCACCGTGGGATAGGCGCCGCCGGCGTGCAGGTCTACGTAGTACTCGATCTTCTTCAAGAAACCCTCGACCATGTGGTGTGCCATCTGCTCGGTCAGCATGCCGTCGGGATGGCCGGGGAAGACACGGTTCAGATTCGTCATGTCGATCGGCGTGGCTCGGGTGATGGCCGCGTACGAAAACGGATTGGCGACGGGCAGCACGAGCAGGCGGCCGGAGAGGTGGCTGAGGTCGGTCTCGTGCAGAAACCGGTAGACGATCTCGACACCGACGGACTCCTCGCCGTGGATGCCCGCCGAGATCCCCAGCGTGGGTCCGGGGGCGTCCCCGGTCACCTCGTGCAGCGGCAGGATGAGTTCGGTCCCGCTGGCCAGATGCGAGACGCGGATCGGGCGGTACGTGCGCGTGGGCATGATCGATACGCCTCCTATTGTGGACGGAACTTCGGGTCGAGCATGTCGCGGACCCCATCGCCGAGCAGGTTGAACCCCAGGACCGTGAGCATGATCGCCAGACCGGAAAACGTCGCGATGTGCGGGGCGTCGCGCAGGTAGCGGGTGCCGAACGCCAGCGTCCACCCCCACGACGGCGCGGGCGGCTGCACGCCCATGCCCAGAAACGAGAGGGTGGATTCGGCCACGACGGCGGTGCCCATGCCCAGCGTGGCGAGGATGATCACCGGCGAGATGACGTTGGGGAGGACGTGACGCAGCAGGATCCGCGTGTTCCCGGCGCCGATCGCGCGGGCGGCTTCGACGTACGCCTTCTCCCGTTCCGACAGCGTGGCGGCCCGGACCACGCGCGCGTACTGCGTCCAGAACACCAGCGTCAGCGCGATGATGACACTGGTGATCCCCGCTCCCAGCACGGCGACCAGCGCGAGGGCCAGCAGGATCGCGGGGAACGCCAGGAAGATGTCGACCACGCGCATGAGGCCGCTCTCCGTCCAGCCCCCATAATAGCCTGCCAGCAATCCGACCGTCACCCCGATGCCGGCGGCGCCGCCGATCGAGATGACCGCCACCAGCAGCGAGATGCGGGCTCCGTACACCAGCCGGGCCAGCAGGTCGCGGCCGATGTTGTCGGTGCCCAGCGGATGCGCGGCCGACGGAGGTGCCAGCCGCGCAACGATGTCGATCTCGTCGGGGCTGACCCGGGTGAAGACCACCGGGGCGACCGCGGCCACCAGGATCACCGCCAGCACCGCCCCCCCGATCGTGGCGGACGGGGTCAACCGGCGCCGGCGCCGCGGTGCCGGCGCCGCGGCGCTACTCGTATCGGATTCTCGGATCGACGTATGCATACGTGAGGTCCACTGCGACGTTGACGAGCGAAAACAGCAGCGCCAGCACGAGCACGGCCCCCTGCACGACCGGGAAGTCCCGCTGCCCGATCGCCTGGACCACGAGCCGCCCCATCCCCGGCCACCCGTAGATCGTTTCCGTCACCACCGCTCCGCCCAATGCGTTACCGAACTGCAGGCCGATGATGGTGATGATCGGCAGCAGCGCGTTGCGCAGCGCATGGCGGTAGACGACGATCCGCTCCCGCTGGCCTTTGGCCCGCGCCGTGCGCACGTAGTCTTCTTCCAGCACTTCCAGGACCGCCCACCGTGTCAGCCGCGACAACAGCGCGAGGTTGAAGAACGCGAGCGTCACGGCGGGCAGGATCAGATGCAGCACGCTGTCCGTCACCACCGGGAGATTCCCCGAGGCGATCGCGCTCAGCAGGGGCTCGCCGCGGCCGAACGACGGCAGCCAGTCCAGCCTGACGGCAAACAGCAAGATCAGCAGCACCCCCAGCCAGAACACCGGCATCGACACGCCCAGCTGCGCCACGACCATCGTCCCCGTGTCGACGAGCCCGCCTCGCCGGCGGGCCGCCAGCAGGCCCATCGGAATGCCCAGCCCGATGGCCAACAGCAGCGACGCCGCGGCCAGCTCGAGGGTGGCGGGGAGCGTGGACACGAGCAGCCGCAGCACGGGGGTGTGCAGCGTAATCGACTCCCCGAAGTCCCCCCGCAGCATCCGCCACAGGTACAGGCCCAGCTGCACGACGACCGGACGATCGAGGCCCAGCAGGTGGCGAAACCGTTCCAGCTCGGGTCCGCTCACATTCTGGCCGAGCAGCGCCACGGCGGGATCGCCCGGGATGAACAGCAGCAGCGTGAACGCGATGACGGCGGCGCCGAAGATGACGGGGACCAGCAGCAGCAGCCGCCGGACGGTGTAGCGGAGCATGTCAGGTCGGAGGGGCCGCGCCAGGGCGGCCCCTCCGCGACGTGATGCGGGTTATGGAACGCTCGTGACCCAGAGCGAGCGGAAGTACCCGCCGGGGTTCGGCACGAATCCAGCCACCCGCCGGTTGATCCCGACGATGTAGCCCTGATAGGTCAGCACGTAGTAGGGCAGGTCGCTCGCGATGATCCGCGCGACCTCCCGGTAGATGCGCGCCCGCTCGGTCGGATTGGACTTCTGCCGGCCTTCTTCCAGCAGCGCGTCGACACGCGGGTTGTTGTACTTCTCCCAGTTGCTGCTGCCCTTGGTGCTGAACTGGTTGTACATACCGCGGTCCGGGTCGACCAGTCCCAGCCAGCCCACCAGCGTGACCTGGTAGTTGCCCGACAGCAGCGCCTGCAGGAGGGCCGGAAACGCGGTGATTTCCGCGCGGGCGTCGATGCCGTACGAGCGGAAGATGCTGATCAGCAGCTCGACCACCTGGATGCGGTTGGGATCTTCACTGTGGGTGCGGATGACGATGGAGAGGTTGCGACCGCCCTGATCGAGGATGCGATCGTTGTTGCTGTCGCGCCATCCCGCTTCCGCCAGCAGCGCGCGGGCCCGCGCGACGTCGGTGCCGGGCTGCGTCACGTCATCGGTGTAGATACCCGCCCAGGCGGGCAGCAGCATCGAGGTGGCCGGGCGGTCCATCGACTGGTAGATCTGGCGCACGATCGTCTGCTGCGGGATCAGCGCCGCCAGCGCCCGGCGCACGCGGACGTCGCGGATCACCGGATCGACCATGTTCATGTTGAGGTACGTGATGCCCAACCCGGTCATCTCGATGACGTTCAGCCGCGCGTTGGTCTTCAGGCGGGCGACGTCCTGCGGCGACAGCGGCGAGTGGATCAGGTCGACGTCGCCGGACTCCAGCGCGGCGGCGCGGGTCGTGTTGTCGGGAATGACGTTGAAGATGACCTGGCCGAGTTTCGGCGCGCCCCGGAAGTACTGGGGGTTGGCTTCCAGCACGATCCGGCTGTTGCGCTGCCAGGAGACGAACTTAAACGCGCCCGTGCCCATCGGCCGGTTGGCGTACTCGGCGCCGAGGGCTTCGGCGGCCCGCTTGGACACGATCCCCATGTCGAGGTACTTTAGCAGCGGGGCGTAGGGCGCGCTGAGGGTGAAGCGCACCGTCTGCGCGTCCACCGCTTCGATCTTGCTGATCGGAATATAGAGGCCCCGCAGCGGTGCGCGGAACGCCGGGTTGAGGATCGTCTCGAAGGTATAGACGACGTCCTCCGCCGTCAGCGCGGACCCGTCGTGGAACCGCACGCCCGCTCGCAGTTTGAACGTCCAGACGGTGGGCGACACCTCGGTCCATGACTCCGCCAGCACGGGGCGGGGCCGCAGCTGGGGGTCGAGCTCGATCAACCCGTCGTAGACCTGCTCGATCACGCGGCGCGCGGTGGTGTCGTTGGCCAGCCGCGGATCCAGCGTGCCGGCGTCCACGTCGATCCCGATCCGCAGGACGCCGCCGGCCGGCGCCGCCTGCGCCTGAAAAGCCGCGCTCAGAGCGAGCACGAGCAGAACAGCGAACGCGATCCGTGCCGTACGAAACAGCAGCATACGGTCCTCCTCGGATGGTCGATACGGGACAGTGATTAACTTCGCGGCTTCGAGCCGCCTTCAGTGATTCCTCCCCCCAAAAGGACCAGGCCCCCGGTGACCCGGGAGCCTGATCTGCTGGGCGCGAGCCTATTCGTACACTTATTGCGGTCTGATCCGCGAGATCTTAGTGCCCTCCAGCGTCAGGTTGTACATCAGCCCGCGCTGGCCGACCACGAACGCGACGATTGGCTGGTTGAGCTTCGTCGTATCGATCGAGGCGTTGGCGCCGACGTTGATGACGACGATCGACCCGTCCACCCCGACCTGCCACCCGGACTTTGCGCGGAACGCATCGAGTGCCCGCTGCTGCAGGAACACGATGATTACGTCCTTGCGCTGGACGCCGAACTGGAGGCCGATCGAGGCCGACGCGATGCTGTAGTACGCGCGGGTCTGACCACCGATGCGCAGCGCGCCCTCACCATACTCGCCGCCCACGCCAGCACCGGCTTTGATGACGCCGGCGAACACGAGCACGCCTTTCGCCGATTCCAGGAGGCCCCGCGCCCCCCTTACCTGCGAGGTAAAGCGGGCCAGCGCCGTATCCACGGCGGCATTAATTTCCGCCCTCGTCCTGGCATATGCCACGCCCGGCAGCACGAGGGTGACGATCAGCACGAGACAGACTAGCCCCACGACGCCGTTCCCAACTGTGCGAGTTCTCATCGCTGGGCGATCTCCTTTCGCGACGATGCTCGAAGTGGTATTTACCCGTTCGCCGCAGACTCCCGCGTCCTTGGAAGTAATAGACACATAACTTGGCGAAGGTGCGGGATGGTACCTGCTGTTAGTGGTGGGAAAATCACCAGAACCGATCTCGAGGAGGGTCTGCAATGGCCAAACGCGCAGCAAAACCAGCTCCGCCCTCACGTCAGAAGGCATCCACCACCCCCAACCAGCCAAGCGCCGGGTCCGAAATCACCCGCGAGCGGCTGGTCGAAGCGCTCAATGAAGACTTAGAACGGGAGTACCAGGCAGTGATCGCCTACGTCGTCTACTCGCAGGTGATCAAAGGCGCGCAGTACATGAGCATCGCCAAGGAGCTCGAAGTGCACGCCACCGAAGAGCTGGCCCACGCCCTTACGCTTTCCCGGCTCATCGATTACCTTGGTGGCATGCCCGCGGTGACCCCGAAGCCGGTGAAGGTCTCCGAGAACGCGGTGGACCTGCTGCGGTTCGATCTCGACAACGAGAACGTGACCATCGAACATTACCGGCGCCGCGTGGATCAGTGCAAAGCGCTGGGGCTGCACGCGATGGTCGAGGACATCCGGGAGATCCTCCGCCAGGAACAAGATCAC
This sequence comes from bacterium, assembly GCA_036004445.1. GTDB lineage: Bacteria > Sysuimicrobiota > Sysuimicrobiia > Sysuimicrobiales > Kaftiobacteriaceae > DASXUC01. Next base: position 1,347 of record DASYRL010000064.1, on the reverse strand, counting down.
CAGATCGCGCTCGCGACGGCGCTGGGCAAGGACGTTCCCGAGGTGGCGAAGCCCAGCCAGCAGGCCTGAGTCTACCGGTACAGCCAGCGATAGACGCCGTAGGACTCGAGGACGCGCCGGACGTAGGTGCGGGTCTCGTCGATGGGGATCCGTTCGATGAACTCGGCCTCATGCCCCCGCGGCAACGTCCTCGCAAACCGCGCCGCCGCGCCGGGGCCAGCGTTATAGGCGGCCAGCGCGAGGACCATGTCTCCTCCGAATCGCGACAGCATCCGCTGCAGGTAGACTGCCCCATAGCGAATGTTGACGTCCGGCCGAACGAGTTCGCTGGACGACACTGTCCCGCCCCGGATCAGATACCGGGCGGTGGAGGGCAGCAGCTGCATCAGCCCGGTGGCCCCGGCGAACGAGACGACGTCGGGATCGAACCGACTTTCCTCCCGGATCACGGCGAGGATGAGATACGGATCTACTCCTGTGGCTCCGGCCGCGCTGAGGACGTGCTCACGGTAGGCGGCCGGGTACGCCAGCATCCACACCTCGCGCTCAGGCAGCGCCTCCCGCCCGTGCGCCGCCGCGAGCGCAACCGACGCTGCCGAGACCGATGCGGACACCTGTCCGGCTCGCGCGAGATGGAAGGCGACAAACTGCGCCGACTGCTGATCGCGCGGGGCGTGCGCGATTTCGTCCATGGCTTCCCGATGAAAACCCAGCGCACCGAGTTCCTCATGGGCGGGGCCGAACCGATCGCCCAGTTCAGCCGGCGGAGCCACGGGCGGAATGGGAGCTTCAAGTCCCACGGTCCGCCGGGCCTGCTGGCCGTAATAGCTCAGCGGATAGGCCGCGGCCAGTTCGGAGAGCAAGATACTGGCGTCAGCGCCTCTGCGCGTTCTGGCCATTGCGGCCCAGTACAGCGACGCCGGCGTGCGGATGGACTCGGGATGGGCGCGGGCGGCGGACAGAAAGATGGCCTCGGCCTCTGCCATCTTTCCGTGTCGGTATCGCCACCATCCCCGGCGCCATGCCGCTTCCTGACCCTGCAACGTCTGAGGGAAGCGACGGTTGAGTGCCAGATAGACGCGTTCGGTTTCCACCCCGGCGCCGCGCGACTCCGCCGCGAGTCCCATGCCGTACAGCGCGCGCGCCGACCACGGGCTGGCCGGATGTGCGCGGAGGAGCCGCCGCCATACCGTATAGCCGTCGGCCCGGCGTCCCGCGGCGATGAACGCCCGGCCCGCCCAGTACAACGCCCGGTCCGACTGATGCCCTACGCGCGACCCGCTGAGGAAATCACGCGCGGCCTGACGGCTCCGTGACGGCAGGCGGAGGAATCCCAGGCGGTACCAC
>DASYRL010000063.1:0-4614 GCA_036004445.1 bacterium | reverse complement strand
GCCTACGGCCTGGACGTAAAGAAAGAGACCGGGACCGACGATTTGCTGGAGATCGGCACCCAGGTGCGCGGCTGGCTCATCGATTACGTGTCGTCGGGGCCGGTGATGGCGTTCGTCTGTGAGGGCGTTCACGCCGTCAGCGTCGTGCGCAAACTGGTCGGCGACACCCTGCCGTACCGCGCCGCGCCCGGCACGATCCGGGGCGACTTGTCGATCGATTCACCGACCGTGGCGAACTTGATGAAGCGGCCGGTGCGGAATCTGATCCACGCATCGGGCACCGTCGAGGAGGCACAATTCGAGATCCCGCTGTGGTTCCGCCCCGACGAATTGTACGAGTACGATCGGGTTGACGCCACAGCGATGTTTGGCTAGGGCGGGAACAGCGAACAGGGAACGGCGCGATCCAGTTCGCAGCCCGTCCGTCAAGGAGAGCCTTGACTGTTCCCTGCTCCCCGTTCCCTGTTCCCGAACTCCTTGACCGCCGTGGTTGCCCTTTGCTAGACTGCTGTTCGGTTGAGAAAGGGGGCGCACCAGTGAAGAAGCGTATCAGCCGCGTGGCCGGCGCGATCAGTCCGGTCGGTGTCACCTGGGTGCGTCCCGTGCCCCTCTAGAAGTATCCTGCGCAGTTTGACAGTCTAGCGACGGCCACGGGCAGCGCACGTATCCCGTGGCGTTTTGTCTTTTCCGGAGATGAGCTGTGAGCCAGACGACGTCATTTCGCGACCATGCCCGTTTCCTGATCCGCTACCTGCGGCCCCAGGGCGCCAAGGTCGGGCTGCTCGGCGTGCTGCTGCTGGGCAGCATCGCCCTGCAGCTGCTCGGCCCGCAGCTGCTGAGCCGCTTCATCGACGCGGTCCGCGGCGGCGTGGCATCCACCGAACTCATGCGCACGGCCCTGCTGTTCCTGGCCGTCGCGTGCGTGGGGCAGGTGATCTCCGCCCTCGCCGTCTACGCGAGCGAGACGGTGGGATGGACGGCGACCAACCAGGTGCGCACCGACCTCGCCCTGCACTGTCTGCGCCTCGACCTCTCGTTCCACAACGCGAAGACCCCGGGCGAGCTGATTGAGCGTATCGACGGCGACGTCACGCACCTGTCCCGGTTCTTCTCGCAGTTTGCGATCCGCGTGGCCGCCAACGTGATTCTGCTCGTCGGCGTGCTCGTGCTCCTGTTCCGCGTGAACAACCGGGTGGGCCTAGCCTACGTCGCGTTCTCGCTGTTCGCGCTGTTCGCGCTGCGCCGGCTGCTCGAGATCGCCGTGCCGTTCTGGAAGCAGGCCCGCCAGGCCTCGGCGATCCTGATCGGTTTCCTCGAGGAGCGCCTGTCGGGTACGGAGGACATCCGCAGCAGCGGCGCGACGAGCTACGTGATGCGGCGGTACTACCAGGCGGTGCGCGAGCTGCTGGCGCGCTCGAAGATCGCCTGGACGATGGGCACGCTAATGTGGGCCAGCACCGCAGCGCTGCTCGCCATCGGCAACGCGCTGGCGTTCGGGCTGGGCTCGTCGCTGTTCCGCGCCGGGGCGATCACCATCGGCACCGTGTACTTGCTGTTCCACTACACGGAGATGCTGCGCCGCCCGTTGGAGCAGATCACCCGTGAGATGCAGGAACTCCAGCGCGCCAGCGCCAGCATCGGTCGGATCGGCGAGCTGTTCAGCCTGCGCAGCAGCACCGCCGACGGTGCCCACGCGCTGCCCGCCGGGCCGCTGTCGGTGGCGTTCGACGACGTGTCTTTCGCGTACGCGGAAGACGACCTCGTCCTGCGCGACATCTCGTTCGGGCTGCAGCCGCGCCGTGTGCTCGGGCTGCTCGGCCGCACCGGCAGCGGGAAGACGACGATGGGTCGGCTGCTGGTGCGATTGTACGATCCGTCGGCCGGAGCGATCCGCCTCGGTGGAGTCGACGTGCGGGACGCGCCGCTGGCCGATCTGCGGCGCCGGGTCGGCATCGTGACGCAGGACGTGCAGTTGTTCCACGCGTCCGTGCGGGACAACCTGACGTTCTTCGATCCGCGGATCAGCGATGAGACCATCCTCGACGTGCTGGACCGGCTGGGCCTGTACCGCTGGTACCGGACGCTCCCGCACGGGCTGGACACCACGCTCGCGTCCCGGGGAGGGCTGTCCGCCGGCGAAGCCCAGCTGCTCGCGTTCGCGCGGGTATTCTTCAAAGATCCGGGTCTGGTGATCATGGACGAGGCGTCATCGCGGCTCGATCCGGCCACCGAGGCGCTGATCGAGCGGGCCGTGGACGTGCTGTTGGCGGACCGCACCGCGATCGTCATCGCCCACCGCCTGAAGACCGTGCGGCGGGCCGACGACATCCTCATCATCGAAGACGGCCGCATCGCCGAGTACGGCGGGCGCACGGAGCTGGAGCGCGATCCCGCATCCCGGTTCGCGGCGCTGCTGCGCACCGGGCTGGAGGAGGTGCTGGCATGACGGCCGCGCAGGTGCTGTGGCGGTTGATCACGTTAAGGCCTCGGCTGTATGGAATCAACGCCCTGCTGTGGGGGTTGTTCTGGACGCTGCCCCTGGCCACCGGGCTGGCGGTGCGCGCGATCTTCGACACGCTGACCGCAGGCGCGCAGGCGGCGACCAGCGTCTGGACGTGGATTGCGCTGCTGGTGACGATCACCGCGGCGCGGATCTTCGTCAACACGACCGGCGTGCGCGTATGGGCGACCTTGCGTTTCTCGGCCAACGCGCTGCTCCAGGGCAACCTGCTGCGCGGGATCCTGCGGCGCCCGGGCGCGAAGGCGCTGCCACATTCGTCCAGCGAGGCGATGAGCCGGTTCCGGGAGGACGTCGACGAACTGGGGAACCTCCTGGAATGGGCCGTCGACGGCGTCGGCATCGTGTTGGCGGCGGTGGTCGGCGCGGCCGTCATGATCAGCATCAACCCTACCATCGCGGGCGTCGTGTTGGTGCCACTGGTCGGCATCATCGGGATCGTCACGGCCGTGCGCCGGCGGATCATCTACTATCGGCGCGCGGCGCGGGAGGCGGCCGGCGACGTCAGCGACTTCATCGGCGAGATGTTCGGTGCCGTGCAGGCCGTGAAGGTGACGCCGGCCGAGGACCAGGTGATCGGACACCTGCGGTCGCTGAACGAGATCCGCCGGCGTGCGGCGCTCAAGGACAGCCTGCTGACGCAGTTGATGAGCGTGGTATTCGAAAATACCATCAACGTCGGGACCGGGGTCATCCTCCTGCTGGCGGCGTCTTCGATGCGCACGGGATCGTTCACCGTCGGCGACTTCGCGCTGTTCGTGTTCTACCTGGGGTTGGTGAACCACGCCATCACTTTCTCCGGCAACCTGATGGCACGGATGAAGCAGGCCGAGATCTCCTTCGACCGGCTGGCCGAGCTGCTGCCCGGGGAGCCGGTGGACGCGGTGCTCCGGCACGGGCCCGTCTACCTCGACGGTCCGCTTCCCGCCGTGCCGCATCCGGAGCGTGACGCCGCCTCCCCGCTGCGGGTGCTCGACGTGCGCGGGCTGACGTACCGCGACCCGCGCACGCACCGGGGCATCGTCGACGTCAGCTTCACGCTGCAGGCGGGGACGTTCACCGTCATCACCGGGCGCATCGGCTCGGGCAAGAGTACGCTGGTGCGGACGCTGCTCGGCCTGCTGCCGACGGACGCCGGGGAGATCCGGTGGAACGGCGAGCTCATCGACGACCCGGCCGAGTTCTTCGTCCCCCCGCGCAGCGCCTACATCCCGCAGGTGCCGCGGCTGTTCAGCGAGGCGCTCAAAGACAACGTGTTGATGGGACTCACAGAGGAGCGCGCGGATCTGCCGGACGCCATCTGGTCGGCGGTGATGGAACACGATGTCGAGATGCTCGAGCATGGGCTGGAGACGACGGTGGGCCCGCGCGGGGTGAAGCTGTCCGGCGGGCAGATCCAGCGCGCCGCCGCCGCGCGGATGTTCGTGCGGACGCCGCAACTGCTGGTGGTCGATGATCTGTCGAGCGCGCTGGACGTGGAGACCGAGCGCGTGCTGTGGGAGCGCCTGTTCGAGCGGGAGGAACTGACCTGCCTCGTGGTGTCCCACCGCCGCGCCGCGCTGCGCCGCGCCGATCACGTCATCGTTCTGAAGGATGGCCGCGTCGACGCCGCGGGGACGCTGGATTCCCTGCTGGAGACCAGCGCAGAGATGCAGCGCCTCTGGGAAGGGGGAGTTGCCGGTTCGGCTCGTGACTCGTGACTCGTGACTTGTGACTCGTCAGGCCGATTGTGTTCCTTGTGAAGGGTTCCGGTCGTACCTAGTCACTAGTCACGAGTCACAAGTCATTCCAGCAAGCGTCCCAGCAGCCAGAATCCGCCGGATAGAATCTGGCCCTGACGCAGGGCACCGTTGACGTCACCCGGCGCCACGAACACCGGCAGCGTGACGCCCTGCGTCGCCAGCGCGACGCGCCAGAACGTCGCGTCTGTCGCCGGGTTGATCAGCAGCGCCGCTTCGCGGATGGTCCCGCTGGTCAGCGCGGTCGCTTCGGCAAACGGCTGCGATTCGTCGACGCTGGAGTGGGCGGTCGACACGAACGAGTGCGCGGGGAGGCGGAAGACGTCGCCGGGCGCCGCCTGGTACGCGGCCTCATCG
>DASYRL010000062.1:0-27584 GCA_036004445.1 bacterium | reverse complement strand
GTGCTGGCGGCGGCGCCGGCGGGATCGTCGGCCCAGATTACGGCTCTTCCCGCGCAGACCGTCGACGCGGTCGAGCGGGCCATCGTCCTGGTCAATATCACCTTCGACAGCAACGGACGTGTTGGGCGGGGTTCGGGGTCGGGCATCGTGATCGATCCGAACGGGCTCATCCTCACCGCGAATCACGTCGTCTCCCGCGCGATGAGTATCGACGTGGTGTTCAAGAACGGCGAAGCGATGGCCGCACGCGTGGTGGGCACGGACCCGGTATTCGACCTGGCGCTCATCCGCGTCGACCCGCGGGGACCACTCCCGGTCGTGTTCCTAGGGAACTCCGCGCTGTTGCGCGAGGGCGATCTCGTGACGACCTTTGGGCGCGCGCCGCGCCGGACGGCCGGCCCGACGGGCGGTGCCTTCATTACGCTCGATTTCGAGGCACGCCCGGGCGCGCCGTACCTGAGGACGACCGCCACCGTGTATCCGGGAGATTCCGGCGGCGCGCTGGTGAACGACCGAGGCGAAGCGGTAGGCGTCATCGTGGCCACGGCGCGCGACGGGACCTTCAGCCTGTCGGTAGCCTCCGACGCGGTGAAGGCACTGCTGCCCGATCTCAGGCTCGGGACTGTGCGACACGCGTGGTTGGGCGTGACCGGCACGACGATCGATAGCGAGCTCGCCGCCGAACTGGCGCTCCCCGTACGCAGCGGGGTCCTGATCTTCGAGGTGGTCGATGGTGGACCCGCGGCGCTGGCGGGACTGCGAGGGGGCAGAGGAGGTGGCGCCGGCCGCGACGTTCCCAAAGGCGGAGACATCATTATCGGGATCGACGGCCATCCCATCCGGACGTTTGGCGGGCTTGCCGCCTACGTGCTGAGCAAGCGGATCGGCGACACCGTGATGCTGGACATCCTTCGCGACGGCCGGGCGGTGCCGGTGCCGGTGACGCTGGGCGAACGACCGAACATCTAATACTGCGGGAACCGGGGACCGGGAACAGGGAACGGGGACCACAGACCGCTGGACCAGTCAGCAAATGGAGGAGACCGCGTGATGTATCCCGTGGAGGCATTCCAACAGGGCTCGGCCGCTATGCGCAAGGTGCTGGTCGAGATCAAGAAGGTGATCGTCGGGCAGGACCTGATGCTCGAGCGGATTCTCGTGGCGCTGCTCGCGCGCGGCCACATCCTCATCGAGGGTGTGCCCGGGCTCGCCAAGACCTTGGCCATCAAGACGACGGCGCAAGCCATCCACGGAGAGTTCAAACGCATTCAGTTCACGCCGGACCTGGTTCCCGCCGACCTGGTGGGCACGCGGATCTACAACCAGCACACCGGGACGTTCGAGACCGAACTGGGTCCGGTGTTCGCCAACCTCGTGCTGGCGGACGAGATCAACCGCGCGCCGGCGAAAGTGCAGTCGGCGCTGCTCGAGGCGATGCAGGAGCGTCAGGTGACGATCGGCAAGCAGACGTTCCCTGTGCCCAACCCCTTCCTGGTGCTCGCCACCCAGAACCCCATCGAAAGCGAAGGCACGTACCCGCTGCCCGAGGCGCAGGTGGACCGGTTCCTGTTCAAGGTGGTCATCACGTATCCGAGCGTGCACGAGGAGATCACCGTGGTGGAACGGATGACCGTTGAATACCCGACGGTGCAGCCGGTCATTGCGGCATCGGAGCTGCTGGAGATGCAGCGCATCGCCGACGCCGTCTACGTGCACCCCAAGATCATGGAGTACGCGGTGACCCTCGCCAACGCGACGCGGCGGCCCAAGGACTTCGGATTGGGCGAGCTCGCGCCGTTCATCTCCTTCGGCAGCAGCCCGCGCGCGTCGCTCAACCTGATCCTCGGCGCCAAGGCGCTGGCGCTGCTGCGCAGCCGTGAGTTCGTCCTGCCCGAAGACGTGCGAGACCTGGCGCCGGAAGTGATGCGGCACCGGTTCGTTCTGTCCTACGAAGCCCTGGCGCAGGACGTCAGTTCGGACCAGATCCTCGCGCGCGTGCTGGAGCGCGTGCCGGCGCCGCGGGTGCACATCGGCGACCCGTATGAGCAGGTGAAGGCGGTCACCACACCACAAGCCTGACCCCTCTCCCGCCCGCGGGAGACGGTAGGGTGAGGGTCCATGGAGACACCCGAGAAAGTCTTGCGCCGCCTGGAGTTCAAAGTCGTCAGGCGTCTGGACGGGTTCCTGTTCGGCGACTACACGGGCGTCTTCTACGGTCCCAGCCTCGACCTCGCGGAAGTCCGTGAGTACCAGCCGGGGGACGAGGTGCGCCGGATCGACTGGAACGTGACTGCCCGCATGCACCGGCTGTTCGTGCGGCAGTACCTGGAAGAAAAGGAGTTGACGGCCTGGCTCCTCGTGGACCTCTCCCCCTCGATGCGGTTTGGCACCCGGCGCGAGCTGAAGCGCGATACCGCCATCGAGTTCGCGGGCGTCGCGAGCTACATCGTCAGCCGGCACGGCGACAAGGTGGGTCTGATCGGATTCCCGGGGCACGACGTCTATGTGCCTCCACGAAGCGGCCGGCTGCATGCCCTGCGCATCATCCATCAGCTGCAGTCGGTCGGTGAGGAAGACCGCGCCGGTGACCTGACCACCGGGCTCCGCCACGTCGCGCCCATGTTGCGGCGGCGGAGTCTCGTCTTCGTCATCTCCGACTTCCTGGGCGAGGGATGGGACCGCCCGCTGCGGGAACTCGCCCGCCGGCACGACGTCATCGCCGTGCGGATCGACGATCCCGCCGAACGCGAACTCCCGGACGTGGGGGGGATGCCCGTGCGCGATCCGGAGACCGGCGAACAACTGTGGGTGGATACGTCGGATCCCCGGGTGCGGGCCGCGTACCGCAGAGTGGTGGCCGAGCAACGCGCGCAGACGGATCAGCTATTCCGGTCCGCCCGCGTCGACGTGCTCGATCTCTCGACGGCGGAGCCGATGGTCGATCCGCTGCTGAGGTTCGTCACATATCGCAGGAGGAAGGGTCGTTGGAATTTGGCTGGCCGGTAATGCTCTGGGGACTGCTGGCCGTCCCCGCGCTCGCGTGGGGCTACGTCCGCATGCAACAGTACGCGGCGCGCCACCAGCGTCTGGCCGACCCGCACCTCACCGGATTCCTGTGGCAGCGGCCGCCGGCGCTGCGGCGGCTGTTCCCGCTCATCCTCTACGGGGTGGCGGTTTCTCTGCTCCTGTTCGCCGTCGCGCGGCCGATCGCGGCCCTTCCGCTGCCGGTGAACCGCGCCGCGCTGATCCTGGCAATCGACGTGAGCAAGAGCATGATCGGCGACGACATCAAGCCCAGCCGTCTGGCCGCGACGAAGGAGTCCGCGCTGGCGGCGCTCGACGCGGTGCCCCGGTCCACGCAGGTCGGCATCGTCATCTTCAGCGACTATGCTCAGATGCTGGTGCCCCCGACGACGGATCGCCAGCAGCTGCGTGAGGCGATCGAGAACCTGAAACTACAGCAGGCGACCGGCGTCGGCGGCGCGATCGTCGAAGCCCTCCGGGCGTTGCCCGGCCGCAAGGAGTTCCTTGGAGACAAACTCAACGTCGGCCGGCAGTTCCCCGGCCAGCCGGCGCCGCTGCCGTCACCGCCGCCGCAGACGCCCGGGGGGCCTCCCGCGCCGCTGCGCGCCGAAGACTTGCCGCCCGCGGCCATCGTGATCTTTTCCGACGGCGTCAGCAACATCGGCGTGGATCCGGCGCAGGCCGCGGCGCTGGCGAAGGAAGGCCGGGTGCGGGTGTTCGGCGTCGGCGTCGGCACGCCGGCGGGCAGCGTGATGACTATCGACGGCCAGCTCGTGCTGGTGCCATTTGACTCTCGGGTGCTGCAGCAGATCGCCCAGCTCGCCGACGGCCGCTATCTGGACATCACGCAGAAAGACGAATTGAAGAAGGCGTATCAGGAACTCGGCCGGTCGATCGGATGGGAGAAGCGCCGGACCGAAATCTCCTCGATCGTCGTCGGCGGGGCTGGTATATTGCTGGTAGCGGGCGGACTGCTGTCTTTGGTCTGGTTCCGGAGAGTGCCGTGACCTTCCACTGGCCCTCGCTGCTGGTCGGACTGCTCGTCATCCCCATCCTCGCCTGGCTGTACGTGCGTGCTCTGCGGCGTCCGCCGCAGCAGGCCGTGCGGCACACCCGGGTGGCCGCAATCGCCGCGGCCATGCAGCAGCAGAGACGGCGCTGGCGCCGTCACATCCCCGCGGCGATGTTCGGCCTGTCTCTGGCCGCCGTGGTCATCGCCATGGCCCGGCCGATTGCGCCGTTTCCCATCCCGGCGACGCAGAATACGGTCATGCTGTCCATCGACGTCAGCCGCAGCATGTTGGCCGACGATCTCCCTCCCAACCGTATGGAAGCCGCAAAAGGCGCGGCGACGGAATTCGTCGAGGGTTTGCCAGGTGGGTTGAAGGTCGGCCTCGTGACGTTCAGCAGCTATGGCACGCTGATCGTGCCGCCCACCGCCGACCATGGACGGGTGGTTGAGGCGATTTCCCAGCTCCACACGGAGTTTGCGACGGCGATCGGAGACGGGCTGCTGGAAGCGGTCTGGGCGCTGCCCGGCCGCGAGCGGCCGCTGAGTTCGGCCGACCAGCCGCAGGCACCCAAGCCGCCTGTCCTGCCCGGCACGGTGGTCCTGCTTTCCGACGGTCAAAGCAACCGCGGCGCGCTACCGGTAGACGCCGCGCGCATCGCGCGGCAGCAGGAGGTCAAAGTCTACACGATCGGAGTTGGTACCCCGGAAGGGACCTTCCTCAACCTCGGCGGCCGCAGTATCTGGGTGCGGCTGGACGAGGCGACGCTGCGCGAGATGGCGGAGATTGGCGAGGGGAATTACTTCCTTGCGCGCAACATCGGGCAGCTGCGCGACGCCTATCGCCAGCTGAGCCGGATGATTGGATGGGAGTCCAAGCCCACGGAGGTCACCGGGGTCGCCGCGGGCGTGGCAGCGCTGCTGGCGCTCGGCGCCGTCGGGCTGTCCCTGTTCTGGGTCAACCGCTTCTCATAGATCCCGAAGTTTCGAAGACAATCGTCCCTTCTGCTATAATTTAGCGTCGGAAGCGGGCCCGTAGCTCAATGGATAGAGCACGGGGTTTCTAACCCCGGCGCTGGGGGTTCGAATCCCTCCGGGCCCGCCAGATTTGAGGCAAGGTAAGGGGGGCCGCAAGCCCGAACTGTATTCTCCGAGACCGGACTCCGGTCATTCAGTATTCTCCATCAAAGGAGGGTGACGATGAGCTGGATTGCCTGGATCGTTGTAGGCCTCATTGCCGGATATCTCGCGAAAATGCTGATGCCCGGCCGGCAGGGTGGAGGGTTGTTAGTCACACTGCTCGTCGGTGTCATCGGTGCCATCGTCGGCGGCTGGCTGTTCGGCGCGTTTGGCAGCGCGGGTGCGTCGGGAATCAACCTGTACTCCATCATCGTGGCCACCATCGGGGCCATCGTCTTCCTGTGGGTGCTCGGTCTGCTGACGCGATCACGGGCCGCATAGTCCTCCAACTCGCCCCAAGATGACCAACCAGGAGCCGGTTCAACTCGAGACCGGCTCCTGGCATTGGGAGGTCCCATGGCGACACGTACGGTGCTGTGTGCTGTTGCAGTTTGCCTGATCCTGGCCGCCGGCGCAGGAGCCGGTCTTGCTGCGGACCAGCTCACGCCGGTCCTGATGTCCGTTCTCACGCCGCCCAGCCCGATTCGGGGCACCGACGGTCTGGTCTACCTGCAGTACGAATTGATTCTGGCCAGCTACTCCCGGGCCTCGTTTGAGATCGACCGTATCGAAGTGCTGGACGCACGAAGCGGCCGGGTCGTGTCGGACGTTTCCGGCCCGGCGGTCCTGACCCGGCTCCATTCGTTCGGCGGCGCGCTGCGGGCTCCGGTCATCCCGCCGGCTCAGACGGCGGCCGCGCTGCTGTTCCCCACGTTTCCCACGATGGCCGACGTTCCTCGCGCGCTGCTCCACCGGCTCACGCTCAAGCCGCAGCCGGCGAACCCGCTGCTGGGAAGCCGGATCGTGATCACGGGCGCGCGGGTCGGGGTCAATTTCCGCCCGCCCATCGTCCTGGGCCCGCCGCTGGAAGGATCGCGATGGTATGCGACCGGCAGCTGCTGCCTGAAAGTGCATTCGGCCGCCATCCTTCCCATCAACGGGCGGTTGTTCATCGCGCAGCGCTACGCGATCGACTGGATCCGGCTGGATGCCCGGGGACGGGCATACGTCGGCGATCCTAAGGTGAACGCCAACTGGATCAGTTATGGCGCGAGGCTGCTGGCCGTCCGCAGCGGTACGGTCGTGTCCGTACTCGATGGCCTGCCCGAGCGGGTTCCCGGCCAACTCCCGTCCGATACCACGCTGCGGAACGTGACGGGAAATCACGTCATCCTCGACATGGGCGGGGGGTACTTCGCGTTCTACGCGCATATGCAACCCGGTAGCATCCGGGTGAAGCTCGGCCAGCGCGTGAGACAGGGGCAGGTGCTCGGGCTGCTGGGCAACTCCGGCAACTCGAGCGCTCCCCACCTTCACCTGCACGTGATGGACAGCTCGTCGCCGCTGGGATCTCAGCCGATGCCGTACGTGTTCGCACGACTGATCGCCCGCGGCAAAGTGCCCCCGGAGCTCTCAGAGGAAGAGCTTGCGGATCGGGGCGCCCCGCTCATCACCACCAAGCGCGGTGTCGAGCGCCGCGTGCTGCCGATGCACAACTGGGTGGTCGACTTCCCGCCAGCCCGCTGATGAAGCTCCGGATCACCGTCGACGTCTTCAGCGGCCGGCCCAATCCCACGGTCATCCTCGAGGGCCGCGCGGCCGCGGAGGCCGTGGAGCGGCTGCGCCCAGGGCGCACACTGGAGAAAGGTGAAGTCCGGCTGCCGTCGTGGCCGATCCTGGGCTACCGCGGACTGATCGTCGAGCAGGTCGGCCGCGGGACCAAGCGCCTGCCGCGGGAGTTCCGGATCGCGGGCGGCCAATTGCTCGGCGCGGGCCTGTCTCACGAGCCGGCCGATCCCCGCTTCGAAGATTTCGTCTATGGGAGCGCCGGCCCGCTGCGCCGGCTCATCCGCGGACGGGACTTCATCGACACACTCCAGCGCAAAGTAGACGAGTTCCGCCGCCGGCAGGGCAGCGTCACTCCGGGCGAGATCGTCCCGCCGCGCGAAGTGGAATGCCCGTGCGCTCCACTGTATGAGCCGAACGTGTGGAACGCGATGCCGAGACAGGCGCGCAACAACTGCTACAACTACGCAACAAATGTGCGGACTGATTCGTTTGCGCAGCCGGGCTTCGCGGCTGGGATGGCGTCTCTTGCCGACGCGGAACTCACCTGCGCAGGCGTCTATCCGCGGGCCATCGCCGACCAGCTGATCGACGCTCCCGACGCCGAGAACGGCTGTCCGGACGAAGGACACCTGGTGGCGCTGGTCATCGACCCGCTGTGGGACTACCACTGGTATCGCAAGGGACGGAACAGCCGCTGGAGCCATAAACCGGGCGGGCAGCCCGTGACCGACCTGGACAACGCCGGGGCGTTGATCGCAGATCCGCGGTCGGCCGCCCGTGGTCCGTACACCGAGTTCTGCACGTTCATGGTCGTCATGCACGGCCACGTCAAGATCTTCTAACCGACATGGCCTGGACCGCCGGCGCCTATCTCTTTTCGGGCCGTCCGGATCCCCGGTGGCCGGTATCGTCGCTCGTCGCTGATTCGCTGCTGACCCTCTGGAACCGCATGCCACCGCGGCCCGGGCAGGAACGCCCGGCGCCGGCGCTCGGCTACCGCGGCTGTTTCCTGCGCGGCGATGACGGCCGGGAGTGGGTCGCGTTTCGCGGCACGGTCTGGCTCACGGCAGACGATTCTACCGAAGCCCGCATCGACGCGGGCCGGATGTTCGAGCGGTTCCTCGCGCGGTCGGCACCGACAGGCCTGCTGCCCCCTGAATTGGTCGACCGGGTCGAGGAGGGCTGACTACCCTCCGCCCTTCGGGCGCAGCACAAGGCGTGCTCCGGCAGCGCGCTCGCGCGGCACCTGCCACGTCGAGCCGCGCCGCACCAGCGTGGAGAGCACGTCGTGGGTGGCGACTCTCCAGTCGGCAACGGCCAGGACCACCTCGTGAACACGCGCCCCGTATTCGGCCTCCAGCAGTGTGATCTCTCCGCGCGGGGTCAGGTAGTGGACTTCGCCGGCGGCCGGAGCCGCGCCCAACGCGGGCGTGCCGAGAAACTGTCGGTATGCGGCGGCCGTCGCGGCGAGCCCGGCTGACGCCACACGGACCTCGCTGATGCTGGCCCGCAGGCCCAGGCCTCGACGGGGCGGGGGTACACGAATCTCCCGCGGGGTGACGTCTTCGATCAGAAACGGCAGTCCGGCTTCCCGAGGAAAAGAGACCCGCCATCGGATTTCCGTGTGATCCGGGCGCAGCCGCGAGCCGTCCCGCGGGGCGCTCATCTCGACGCCCGTATCGACGATCCGCTGCGCCTCGCGGTCGACGTCGTCGGTGCTCAGGGCGAACCCCCCGTATTCTCCGGCGCGCCGACGCCGCCCGTCGGGCTGCACCCACAGGGGATGGTGTGCGGCCTGCGCAGGATCGGACACCGCGAGGAGCTCCAGATAGGATCCGTCGGCGAGGGGGATGAGCGCGTTCTCGGTCCCCGCACCGGGATGCACGCCGCCGCGCCGGACCTCGAAGCCCACCGACGCATATTGCGCGATTGCCGCTTCCAGGTCGGCGACGAGGATGACGACGTGGTCGATCCCCGTGATCACCCGGGCTCCATCTGCGTGACATCGCCGCGACGCGGCCGGTCGAGATGTTCGGTAAGCCAGCGCGTTACGTCGGTGAGGCTCTCGTCGGACACCTGATGAGCCATCGAGTATTCCCGATAGGTCAACGCCACCGGAAGCCGCGCGAGGAGGGCTCGCGCCGGTCGGCCATACTCGTCGACGGGCAGCAGGGGATCATACAGTCCATGCACGACGAGCACCGGCAGTCCGGTGAGCCGGTCCGGCGCCGCGATCTGCTGGCCGACTTGTGGGAGGATGCGCCCGCTCATCGCCACCACGCCGGCAAGTTTCTCCGGTTCGGTGAGCGCAATGCTCAGGCCGATGATCGCGCCCTGGCTGAACCCCATGAGGTAGATGCGGTCAGGATCGAGATCGTACGTTTCGACCAATTCGTCGATGAACCGGGCGAGCGTCCTCCGGCTCTGTTCGGCCTCGGCCTGGTTGATGACTGGTCCGTGTTGGGTGAACTCAGTGTGTTGGGTGAACTCAGTATGGAACCAGGCGTACGCTCCGGGGGCCAGGGTTACCGGTCCGCGGGCGCTGACGACGAAGAAGCGTCCATCGACGTACGGGGCCAGTCCCATCAGGTCGGCTTCATGGCTTCCTAGCCCGTGGAGGAGGAGCAGCAGCGGCGCCTTTCCTTCTGATGGCCGCGTGGGCTCTCGTGTGAGGTAGACGAGATCGCTCATGTCCTTCCATGAACGGTACCATGAAAAACCTGCGCAGGCCGCGTCTGGGAGGCCGTGGAAGTACGCGGCGTGAGCCTGAGCGGCAAGCATCCCTCGTTTGTGGTGAAGGAACGGTCACCCGTCAATGGCGGCGCCCCGGTCGATCGCCTGGTCCAGCAGCCGCTGACTCCGACGGATCACTTCTTCGTCCGCAGTCATG
The DNA here is from genome assembly GCA_036004445.1 of bacterium. GTDB lineage: Bacteria > Sysuimicrobiota > Sysuimicrobiia > Sysuimicrobiales > Kaftiobacteriaceae > DASXUC01. The sequence continues at coordinate 17,913 of DASYRL010000062.1, read as the reverse complement.
CTGCCGTCCCCGAACCGGACCCGGCCCTCCACGCAGTCTCGGTCGCAGGGATGGTGCGGCACCCCCGCACCTTCACGTTGGATGAACTCAGGAACGAGTTCGCATCGAGAACCATTGCCGCGGCGCTCGAGTGTGCCGGCAACCGCCGCGACGAACTCATCGCCCTGCGCCCCGTGCCCGGGGAACTGCCGTGGGCCGCCGAGGCCATCGGCAACGCGGAGTGGACGGGGGCTCCGCTCGCGGCGGTCCTGGACGCGGTCCAGGTCCTTCCCGGCGCCGCCCACGTCGCGTTCACCGGCGTCGACCGTGTGACCAAGGACGGCCGGTCGTTCGGGTTCGGGGGATCCATACCGTTGGCCAAAGCCACGAGTCCCGAGGTTCTCCTCGCCTATGCGATGAACGGCGAACCGCTGCGTCCTGAGCACGGCGCACCGCTGCGCGTCGTCGTGCCCGGGTACGTCGGCGCCCGCAGCGTGAAGTGGGTCGGGGAGATCGCCGTGCAGCGCGGGCCCTCCGACAACTACTTTCAGGCGCGCGCGTACAAGCTGTTCCCGCCGCACGTTGACATGCACACGGTTGATTGGGCGGCGGGGACGATGCTTGCGGAGCTGCCGGTAAACTCGGTGATCGCGTCCCCGGCCGACGGTGCGATGGTCGCCTCCGGTCAGGTGACCGTCCGCGGGTACGCCCTCAGCGGGGCGGACCGGATCGCGACGGTAGAAGTGTCAGCGGACGGCGGGCGGACGTGGCAGCCGGCCGCGGGCGTCAGGCAGGCGTCCAGATGGTCGTGGTGCTTGTGGGAGCATACCGTCGACCTCGCCGATGGTACTCACGAGCTGGTGGTCCGTGCCCGCGATTCCACCGGCAACGCTCAACCCGAGCGCGTGGCCGAGGTCTGGAACTTCAAAGGCTACGTCAACAACGCCTGGCACCGCGTCCGCGTCACCGCGCGGCGCTAGCGGACTTGTCACCCGGGCGGCCCGGGTCGCGGTGTTCCGGGTCGTGGTGCGGCTCGTGGAGCAGCCCGTGAGAATCCAGCTGCCGACTGAGTTCGTCATGGAAGGTCAGCCGTCCGTCCACGCTGAGCGCCAGCCGCTGCGTCATCTCGACGATCCCCGGCAGGTCCCCCCCGATGTTGATGCGCGGTTCCAGGTCAAACAGCGCCTCGTTGAGGCGGTGGGCGAGGTCCCGCACGCGTGCCTGCACCTCCGGCGGCGTGGCGCTGACGACGATTTGCGTCATCGCCGCTGCGGGGACGTCCGTGCTTTGACTGGGTCCGTACGCGCCCCGCGGGATCTGCAGGAACGCCATCGTGCCTGCGACGGCCTGCATCGTGACGACGGTAGCCGGTGGAACGCCGACGAGATGAAACTGGCCGGCATAGAGGGATCGCACGACGACGTCAGGTCCTTTCGGGGGCAGGGCCCATGACGCGAGTACAACCGCGCGCCCCGAAGTCCCGGTCAGGAACCGGTCCAGCTCAGCCGCCAAGCCCTCGCCGGCAAGGACCGTGCAGCCCACCGTGGCTTCCAGACAGCGGGGCCGCCGGTGCAGCACACCGAACAGCACGTCGGCGAAGAACATCGACCGTCCGGCGCGCACGGCAACCTCAGTGGGCGCGAAGCCGGCGTCGGTCACCATCGTCACGCCCGCCTGGCGCGTGCCGATGTGGAGCACCAGGAAATCGGTGAACGCGACCACTTTGAGGCGGATCGACCGATTGGCGGCAAGCATGGCGCCGACCGCGTATGAGTTCACCCACAGCACGTCGATGGTGCCCTGCTCCAGGGCGTTGTGGGCGCGCTGCGCGGCCCGCGGATCGGTGATGCTGCCCAGATCGCGAAACGACGGCCAGACGCGCTGGCGGACGAGGTAGCGGCAGAATTCGGCGACCTCGTCGGCCCCTTCCGAGAAGTGGCCAATCATCGTCGCCTGGAATCCGCTTGGAGCGGTGCCGCCCGGACGGCAATCGCCGGGCTGCTGGGCGGCACTCGGGAAGGGCGCGACCGAGAGCAGGGCAAGCACGCCCACCGCCGCTGCAGCAGACCGTTTCAACGCGCTACCGCTGCGCCGCTGGGGCATGGAGATCGATCTCCTTACGTAGCCCGACCAGGAACCGTCCGTCGCCGGTCTGCCGCAGCGTCAGAATAGCAGGAATGGCATCGACCGGCGCCCCAGGCGGCAGCGCCATCTCCAGGAAGACTTCGACGCTCCCGCGCGCGGGAATGCTAGGGAAGCGGAGCGCCGGCTGCAGCCAGTTCCGCCGGTCATCCGGGGGATGGTAGAAGCACCAGCCGGTGTCGAGTAGCCGTGCCGCGCATCCGTGGTTATACGGCAGCCAGTGGGCCGCGGGGAGGGGACGGTCCCACGGCAGCCATCCCCGACGCGCCGGGGAGGCGACGGCCGCCGCAAAGATCCTGGCGGGTGGAACTGACCAGGCCTCCGGCGTTTGGAGGTCCAGCTGCAGTTCCAACGGCGGCGACGGCACCGTGCTGCGGTTGTAGACGACGACGTGGTGAATGGCCGTCCGGTCAGGCCGCAGCTCGGCGTCGGGCACAAACAGCGGCCCGACCTCTTCGTCTAGTCCCAGCAGGGATCCACCAGGCAGCTGCGCGATCCAGGGGTTGTCCTCGCGGGCCTCTGCGCCCGCGCGCACGTCCAGCGGCCAGGTGTTGGGGATGTGGAAGGCAACGGCGAGGACCGCGTACAGCACGGGCGTGGCTACCAGGTAAGCGCCGGCGAGCCGCCGGGCGCGGGTCGAGTGTACCCGTTCGCGTACCAGCGTCGCGCCCCGCCGGACGAGGCGCGTCTCGCGCAGCACGCCGACCGAGTACACGAGGATGGCGATCGCGCAGGCGGTGAAGAAGACAAAGGCCGGCAGGGACTGATCCGAGGGCCGCAGGTTCAGCAACTGCACGAAGCTGAAGCCGAGGGCCGCGAACAGTCCGACGTAGGTCTTGATGAAATCGTAGATCTTCTGCACGCGGGAGACCTACCGTCGGGAGTGCGCCTCGGCAAGCACCATCCGCGCGGCGCCCACCCGCTTCGCCAGCCACGACGACAGGAACGAATCCTTCAGGTCAGGATCGTGGATCTGCCCCGCGATCTGACCGAGGGCCGCTTCGGCCGCGGTCAGCGCGGCCCACGCTTCGTCGAGCTTGTGCTGGTCCGCCAACAGCCGCGCGCGGGCCAGCTGGAACTCGACGCGCACGGGCAGATAGGGCAGATCGCCCAACACGCGTGCGGCCTCGTCGAGGCGCCGCACGGCCGTCGAGACGTCGGTGCGGTCCATCGCCACCAGCGCGAGGACGACGTTCGCGTACGCCACGGCTTCGTGCATCCAGCCGGGCGACACCTGGTCAATGAGACGGAGGGCCAACGTCTGCGCCCGATCCGGTTCGCCCATCTCGTGCCACATCAGGGCCACGAACGAGCCTCCCATCATGATCCAATCCGCGTTGGCCCGTACCGAGGTTTCGGCGCTGACGTGCTCCAAGTTCGCGCGCGCTCCGGCGCGATCCCCGGCGAGCATCCGAACCAGCGCGAGGATGGCGTGGACGCTGGCCGCCTCGAGATCGTGGTCGCCGCGGAGATGGACGGCATGGCGGTCGATGAACTCGAGCGCGTGCTGGGTGCGCCCGATCATGGCCAGCGCAACCGCCTCCAGGACGTTGAGGGCCGGATTGCGATATCCGATCTCATCGCCAATCCGCGTCGTCGCCTCAATGGACGCCAGGAGCTGTTCGTACGCACCCAGCGTCAGGTGGTAGAACGCGCGGAATGAGTACACCCACATCAACCGGCGGCGGTCGCCAATTTCTGCGGCGATGCGCTCCGCTTCATCGAGCAGGCGCATCCCGTCGCCAAGCTTTCCGGCGTAGAGCGCGAACATTCCGCGGTAGCTGAGGGCCGTGGCCTCGCGGCCGCGGTCGCCGGCCGCGCGTGCTTCCACCTCAGCCTGCTCGGCGCGCGCCACCCCGCCGTCCTGGTCGAAGGACATCCAACGGGCCATCGCCAGCAGGTTCATGACCGCGGCCATGCCGGTGTGATCGCCGAGTTCGCGGAAGATCTCCAGCGCGTCCAGGCCGAGCCGGTTGGCTTCGGCCAGGTTGTTGGCGTCCCAGTACGCCGTCGCAATCTCGGTCACGCAGCGGCCTTCGGTGTGGCGGTCGCCGGCTTCGACGGCGATGGCGCGGGCGTCCTCGTAGGCGCGAATGATCTCGGCGAACGGCCTGGCCCGCCGGCGGTGATCGAGCCGCGTGATCTCAAACCGCAGGCGGGCCTCCGTCCGGCGGTCGCCGCGGGCCAGCGCGGCGTCGAGGGCAGCCTGGAAGTCGACCTGGGCGTCATCGTAGCGGCCCAGGCGTTCCAGCGCTTCGCCGCGGCGCCGCCGCACGTCGGCGGCCTGCGCGTCGCTCAGCACTCCGGTGCCGAGATCCAGTGCCGCGCGGTAGGCGTCGGCCGCCCGGGTATTGGAGAACAGCGCGAGCGCGCGATCGCCGGCACGCAGCTGGTACGCGACCGCGTTCGCCGCGTTGCCGGCGGCCGTCCAGTGATAGGCGAGCAGATCCACCACTTCATCCAGGCGCCCGGCCGACATCGCCTCGATCCACGCGGCCACCCGCGCGTGCGCGGGGCCCCGCACGGCACGCGGCACGCTGGCGTACGACACCTCGCGGGTCAGCGTGTGCTTGAAGATGTACTCGCGGTCTCCGGCCAGCGACGACGCCGGGCGTTCCCGGATCAGATCGCGGTCTTCCAGTCGCTCCAGCACCTGCGCCAGGGCTGTCCCGTCGCCGACGAGCGCGGCTAGCGTGCCGGCCCAGAACACCCGCCCGATGACCGCGGCCTGCTGCAGCACGCGCTTCTCGGGTTCGGGCAGGCGGTCCAATCGCGCGGCGATGACTCCCTGAACGGTGTCCGGCAGCGGCACGTTCGCAATGTGCCCGGCCGCGCGCCACCGCCCGACGTCTTCGACGATCGCTTCCTGCTCCATCAGCATGCGGACGATCTCTTCGACGAAGAACGGATTGCCCTCGGCTTTCTGGATGATGTCGCCGCGCACCGACTCCGGCAGATTGTCGACGTCGAGAAGAGCAGCGATGAGCGTACGCGACTCGCCTTCGGTCAGCGGCTCGAGGTTGATCGTCACCGCGTTGCGCCGGCCGCCGCCCCACTGCGCCCGCCGCTCCAGCAGTTCGGGCCGCGCCAGGCACAGCAGCAGGACCGGGACGTCGGCCAGCCGCGCAACCGTGTAGTCGAAGAGATCCAGCAGGGCCTCGTCGGCCCAGTGGACGTCTTCGACAACCAGGAGCACGGGCTGGGCGGCCGCGCGCGCCGTGAGGAAGCGCCGCCAGGATAGGAACGTCTCCTCGCGCGCGCTCTTCGGATCGTACGAGGCCACCGCCGAACCGGGATAGACCAGGCCGACGAGGAATCCCAACGCCGCGGCGACACGGTCGGCGTCGTCGGGCAGCCACTGCGCGAGGCTGTCGCGGAGCTTCCCACGGGCGACGTCGGCGGAATCGCCGTCCATGATGTGTGCTTCCTGCTTGAGGATCTCCCCGACGGCCGCGAACGCCAGCCCATCGCCGTAAGGGAGGCAGCGCCCCTTGCGGATGACCGGTGAGTCCGGCAGCGCGCGCAGCAGCCCGACGAACTCCTGCTGCAGCCGCGACTTCCCAACCCCCGGCGTGCCGAGCACGGTGATCAGATGCGAGCGCCGCTCTCGCGCCACCCGGTCATAGAGGCGGAGCAGCAGGTCCATTTCCTCGCTCCGGCCGATCAGCGGCGCCCGGCGTCCCGGGATGCCGCGGACGCCGCGCTCCGCGCGCAGCCCCGTCACCTGCCAGGCGTCCAGCGGCTGCGTTTTGCCTTTCAGCACGACCGGCCCCAGGGAGAGCGTATCGACAATGCCGCGGACCAGGGCTTCCGTCCGCGGGCCGATCAGGATGCAGCCGGCCTGGCCGTGCTGCTGCAGCCGCGCCGCAACGTTGATGGCGTCGGCGGCGAGGTGGAACTCGCCCAGTGCGCCGCCTTTAGGGTCGGCCACGACCTCGCCGGTGTTGATGCCGATGCGCATGCCCAGCGGCGGCATCCCCTCGCGCGCGAGGTCGTCGTTGAGACGGGCCAGCGACTGCTGCGCCGCCAGCGCCGCCCGCACCGCGCGTTCGGCGTCATCCTCGTGCAGGTCCGGCAGACCGAAGATGGCCAGCGCCGCATCGCCGACGTACTTCTCGACCGTGCCGCCGAACCGGCTCACCTCCGCGGCGACGAGATTGTAGAAGCGCGCCACGATCGCCCGGAGGTCTTCGGGGTCCATCGACTCCGCCAGCGTGGTAAACTCGGCCAGGTCCGCGAACAGGACGGTGACAATGCGGCGTTCCTCGGAGGCCATGAGGAGGGGTTCGAGTGGGAACACACCCGTCCCTCGTCGAACTGTCCCGCATCACCCACGGGGAGGAACAGCAGGTGGAACGGCGGCGGGTTTTGCCCGGCATCATCCTGATCGTCTTGGGCGTGGTCTTTCTGCTCGCGCAGCAGGGGCGGGTCGGCGGCCAGGCAGTGGTGGCTGCCATCGGCATTGCCCTTCTGGTCGCGTTTTTGTACACCCGGAACTACGGGTTTCTCGTCCCCGGCGGCATCATGACGGGGTTGGGCCTGGGCATCATCTATCGGTCGCAGTCCGACCAGGGATGGGCGGTCCTGCTGGGACTGGGTCTGGGGTTCGCGAGCATCTACGTGCTCGACGTGCTGACCGGGGGCCGCCGCGGCGGGCAGTGGTGGCCGCTGATCCCGGGCGGGATCCTGACGTTCTTCGGATTGGCCCAGGCCAGCGGTTTCCTTGGGACCATCGGACGATGGTGGCCAATCATCCTGATCGTCATCGGGGTCTACCTCTTGTTCCGGCAAGGCCCCCCATCGAATGGTGCGGGGCGGCGCGCCGACGAAGAGGAAACCCGACCGGCGCCTCCTCCGTAGCGATCCCACGATGGACGTCGCCATCATGATCGAGGGTCAGAACGGCCTGAACTGGCCGCGCTGGCAGCGGATCGTGCGGGCGGTGGAGGCCCTTGGCTTTGCGGGGCTCTATCGCTCCGATCACTTCACCAACGCCGGGCCCCCGGATCTGGATTCACTGGAACTGTGGGTCTCGCTGACCTGGCTCGCCGGCAACACGTCCCAGATCGCGTTCGGTCCACTCGTCACGCCGCTGTCGTTCCGCCATCCAGCGATGACGGCGCGGATGGCCGCGGCCGTGGACGACCTCTCCGCTGGACGGTTGACGCTGGGGGTCGGAGCGGCCTGGCAGGACCGTGAACACGAGGCGTTTGGGTTCGACCTCCTGCCGCTCCGCCGGCGGTTCGACCGCTTTGCCGAGGGCGTCGAGGTCGTCACACGGCTGCTGCGCGGCGACGAACCAGTTTCCTTTGAGGGGAAGTACTTCCGTCTTCGGGGAGCCATCGTGCTGCCCCGGCCCACCCGCTCCGGCGGTCCGCCCCTCCTGATCGGAGGAAGCGGACCGACGCGGCTGCTTCCATTGGCGGCACGCTACGCGGACGAATGGAACGCCACATCCGGAGCATTTGCAAAGTATGGTGAACTCAGCGCCCGGTTCGACGCGCTGCTGGAACGGCAAGGGCGCCGCCGGCAGGACGTGCGCCGGTCGATGATGATCGGATGCGTCTTCGGCCGTACCGACGCGGCCCTCTCCGAGAGATTGCGGGGTCGGTCGAGCGCGGACCTTCGCCGGCGGGGAGTCTTTGTCGCCACGGCGTCCTCCGCCGCGGACGACCTCCGCCGCTTCGCTGACCTCGGACTCGATCGCGTGATGCTGCAGTGGCTCGATCTGGACGATCTCGACGGACTGGAAGCACTCGCGCGCGCGGTGCTGCCGCACTTTCGCTAAACCCGAATAACACTTTCCTGCGTCTCTGAGACAACATGTCGTCATTGCGAGCGCAGCGAAGCAATCTCGAGATTGCTTCGTCGCTCCGCTCCTCGCAATGACATTCCAGGAGGCTACAGTGCAGCGGTTCATGCTGATCCTGCCTGCCTACCACTCGGACTCGTGTCGGTAGTTCCCTTTGCGTTCGCCGCGCCGTCGGACGTGATCCAGGAATACCCCGTCCCTGCTGGCTCCGGGCCACACGACGTGGCCCCCGCGCGGGACGGCGGGGTGTGGTATACGGCCCAGCGCTCAGGCGAGCTTGGGCACCTCGACCCCGCGACCGGCCGCACACGCCACGTGAAGCTGGGGGCTGGGTCGGCGCCCCACGGCGTCATCGTCGGTCCCGACGGCGCGCCGTGGATCACCGACGGCGGACTCAACGCGATCGTTCGGGTCGATCCGGCTTCATCCCGCGTGCAAGTCTTTGTCCTCCCGGCTAACCGGCCGCGGGCAAACCTGAATACCGCCACGTTCGACCGCCGCGGCATCCTCTGGTTCACCGGACAGACCGGCGTCTACGGACGCCTCGATCCTTCCACAGGCCGGATCGAGGTCTTCGATGCGCCGCGGGGCCGCGGGCCGTACGGCATTGCGACGACCCCGTCCGGCGACGTGTATTACGCGTCACTGGCCGGCAACTACATCGCGAAGATCGACACAACCAGCGGGGCCGCAACCGTCGTCGATCCGCCGACCCCGCGCCAGGGCGCGAGACGGGTGTGGTCGGACTCGCGCGGGCGGATCTGGGTCAGCGAATGGGATGCTGGACAGGTCGGTCTGTACGATCCGTCGACCGGGCGCTGGCGGGAATGGAAACTGCCTGGCGCGCGGCCAATGCCTTATGCCGTCTACGTCGATGACAGGGATATGGTGTGGTTGAGTGACTACGGCAGCAACGCGCTCGTGCGGTTCGATCCGGCCCGGGAAGCGTTTGACTCGTTCGTCATTCCGACCAGCCCCGGGAACGTGCGGCAGATCCTCGGCCGGCCGGGCGAGGTGTGGGCAGGGCTGTCAGCGCGTGACAAGTTGATAGTCATCCGTAGCCGCTAGCCCCTCGACTCGCTGCGATCGCTCAGCTGTTCAGGAATCGAGCGAGAACATGAAGCGGCGTGAGAGGACGACCGCGGCGAACGCGAGCATGGCGGCCAGTCCGGCACCGACGCCGGTGACCTCCACCGGCCGCCGTTCCCAGCCGATGCGCCGCGCGAGGTGCGTGTAGATCTGCCGCAGCCCGCCGGCCGTATCGGCGTGGTAGTAGGTTCCCGCCGTGGCCGCGGCAATCGCTTGCAGCGTCTCCTCATCCATGGAGCCGCCGATGGTCCATGAATTGAACGACGGTTCCCGCTGCCCGACGCCCACCGTGTAGACCGTCACATCCTGCCGGCGGGCGATCGCGGCTGCCTCCAGTGGGTCGATGCCGGCGTTGCTGCGTCCGTCAGACAGCAGCACGACGATGCCCGACGGCCAGCCCCCTGATGGAGCGGGGGGCAGGGTTCCGCCGGGGGCGGGGCGGATCCGTCCCGGCAGTCCTGCGACCGCTTCCAGCAGTCCTTCGCCGATCGCGGTGCGGCGGGCGAGGGAAACCCCGTCGATCAACTCGAGGATGCGCGCGTGCTCGGTGGTCGGCGGACTGAGCAGCGACGAGAAACCCGCGAACACCACGAGCCCGACGCGGACGCGCGCCGGGAGGGCCTGCACGAAATCCTTCGCCGCTGCCTGCGCGGCCGCCAGGCGGCTGGGCAGCATATCCTGAGAGCGCATGCTGCCGCTGACGTCGAGCGCGAGCATGATGGCCGATCGGTCCGCGGGGACCGGGAGCGGGGCCTGAGGCCGCGCGGCGGCGACCACGATGATCGCGACCGCGGCGATGAAGCACGCGGCCGCGACGTGTCGCCGGAAACGGCTGCCCTCGGCCATGGCCAGCTTCGCCATGGGTGCGGTTGACCACACGACGGGCGTCCGGGCGGGACGGGCGAGCAGGCGGAGGTAGAGGACGATGAGCACGGGGACGAGCAGGAGTCCCCACAGCACTGCCGGCCACCAGAAGGCCATAGTCGAAGATTCGGCGTCGGATGCCGCGCGCCCTACCGGTCGGAGTCATTGCGAGGAGCCGCAGGCGACGAAGCAATCTCGAGATTGCGTCGCTTCGCGCGCAATGACAACATATGACCTATGAGACGCCAGCCACAATCGCGGAGTTCCGGCACGTACTTGTGGATTGCGTTCGGTGTGCTGGCCCTCGCGGCACTCGTCGGCATCATGGTCAGTGCCGCCACGCGGCAGAAGACGCAGGGCGCCGTTGTCGGCGACCACTGGCACGCCCATTTTGCGATCGTGGTCTGCGGAAAAGCCCTGCCGCCGTTTCCTCTATCCAACGGCGGCGTGCACACCCACGGCGACGGCCTGATCCACATCCATCCCGCCAATGCCACCGAGGCAGGCGCCAATGCGAATCTGGGCCGCTTTTTGGCGTCCGTCGGGGTGCGTCTGGCCCCGGCGTCGCTTCAGCTGCCCAACGGCGTCGTGCACCGGGACGGCGACAAATGTCCCGATGGGAAGACCGGGACGGTCCACCTGCTGGTCAACGGTAAAGACAATCGGGAGTGGGACGCGTACGTGCTGCGGGAGCGGGACGTCGTGGTGATAGAATTTCAGTAGTTGTGCGCGTCGGTGTTGTTCTCACCATACTGCTGTGCGCCCTCGCATCGCCTGCGATCGCCCATGGAGTGCTTGAGGGGGCCTCGCCGCCGCCCAACGCCTCGCTGCCGTCCCCGCCCGGTGAAGTCCTCCTCTCGTTCAGCGAGGCGGCCGACCCCGCGTTCACGTCGGCGATCGTCGTGGATCGCGACGGGCGCGTGGTCTCGGCGCGCTCGCGTCTTTCCGCTGACGGCCGGCGCCTAACCGCGGCGCTCCGGCCACTCGCCGCCGGGGTCTACACGGTGCGCTGGCGTGTCCTGTCGGCGGTCGACGGCCACACGACCGCCGGGTTCTACGCGTTTGCCGTCGGCGTCGCCGCGCCCGCGGGCGCGGCGACCGCCGACGTGACTCCGCCGCCGCTGCAGGTTGCGTTCCGCTGGATCAGTTACGTGGCGGCGCTGCTGCTCGCGGGGACGGCATTCTACCTGTATTTCATCGTGCGCCCGGCGCTCGCCGCCGCCGAACCGCACTTGGCGGTCTCGGTAGGCGAGGTGGCAGCCGTCGGGGTGCGCCGCATGGTCGCTCCCGCGGCGGTCATCTTGATCTCGAGCCTCGCCCTCGGGTTTCTGGTGCAGGCGCAGGCGTTGTTCGACGTGCCGCTGGGCGCGCTGCTCACCGGCGGCCAGCTGCGGTCGATGTTGTTCGGCACGAAGCTGGGATGGAGCATCCTGCTTCAGGCGGCGATGGCGGTCGTGCTCGTGATCCCGCCGACCAGGCGCGGGCGTGTCTTCCGGATGGCCGCGGTCCTGTGGGCGGCCGTCGTGGGTGCCCTCGCGCTGGTGGCGTCGACTCCCGGCGGGGTCACCGCGACCCAGCACTATCTGCACTTCGCCGCACTGCTGCTGGTCGGCACCGTCTATGGACTGATCAGCGTGATGGCGGCGATCATCCTGCCGCTGGTGCCCGATCTGCGGCTCCCGCAAGCCCTCTGGGCCGCCCCTGCCGCCGGCGCGCTGCTCCTGGTCGGGGTCACCCTGAACGCCCACGCCGGCGGGGCCGGATGGTTGGCGCAGGGAGCAGACTGGCTCCACCTCGCCGGGGCATCCATCTGGGTGGGCGGACTCGTCGGACTGCTCGCAACGCTGCGGATGGCACCGCCGGATCTGCGTGGCGGGGCCGCCGGAGCATTGCTCCCTCGATTTTCGAAACTCGCCGGGGTTAGTCTCCTCGCGCTGGTGGTAACCGGCACGTACGCGGCCTGGCTGAACGTGCCCGCGTGGTCGGGACTGATCCTCACGCCATACGGCCGCACGCTGCTCATCAAACTGCTGCTGGTCCTGCCCTGGATCCTCATCGGCGCGTTCAATCACTTCGTGATGCGGCCGCGGCTGCTCCGCGGCGCCGACCGCCGCCCTCTCCTGCGTCGGTTCATCCGGCTCGTCGGTGGGGAAGTCGCGCTGGCCGCAGCCGTCCTGCTGGCCGCTGCCGTCCTGTCGATCACGCCGCCGGCAAGAGTCACGATGCCGGTACAGGCCGACAGCGGGATGGTGCTCGCGGGCATCAGCGACGGTTTGCGCGTGCGTTTGACGGTGCGACCGGCCCGCACGGGATGGAATTCGTATGAGGTTGCCGTCGATCGCGGTGGCTCCCCGGTGAGTCTAGACGGCCGTGTGCAGGTGCGGTTCATGAAACTCGACGACGACGCGCCGCCGGCGCTCGCCGTGCTCTCCCCAGTTGCCGGCGCCTATCGGGGGCAGGGACCCCACCTCGGACTGCCGGGGTGGTGGCGCGTCGACGTCGTGCTCCGCCAGCGCGGTCGGGCGGATCAGATCGTCGAATTTCCGCTGGTGCTCGAAGGAATTGTCGAGGCCCCGGCGACCCCGGAGGCGGCGCAGATCCTTGCCGGTGCGCTGCGGCGTGCGCGGACCGTCGCGTCGTGGCGCGAGATCGAGCAGATCACCGACGGCCGCGGCGGCGTCATCCGGACGCGATTTGACTTCGCCGCGCCCGACCGCGTGCGGTACCAGACGTCGTCCGGTACCGAAGCGGTGATCATCGGTACGACGAGGTATCTGCGAGACGGCGGTCCCTGGAGAACGGAAACCCTCGGCGGTCCGATCACTCTCGACGGGCCGTACGTCGAATATCTGCGAGATCCACAGCAGGTTGTGGCAGGACGACGGGACGTCTGTGGCAGCGAGCCCTGCCGTGTGGTGCTCTGGCAGGTCCCGGGGGGGACCGCCAGCTTTGCCGGCTGGATCGGCGAGCGGAGCCTCTTGATCTACCGTCTGCTCATGGCCGCCCCCCAGCACTACATGACGGCGAAAGCGTTCGACTTTGACGCCCGTGTGGACATTGTGCCACCACCGTGACGCCGCCGTTACTTCTTGAGGGGACTCTACGATTGTAGTCGCGATCTGAGGAGGTAGTGAAATGCGAACGCTTGCGTGGTTGGTCGTCGTGATCGCAGGGTTGTCGCTGGCAGCAGCCGTGTATGCGCAGGGGTACGGCGGCTATGACTACAGCACGCCGACCGGCGCATCAGCGCTGTCCGAAGCGCTCAAGACCGCGCAGTCCCACGCCACCTTCGCCGCCCAGGCCGAGTCGATGGCCGGCGTGCGGGAGCACCTCGCGCACGTGGTCAACTGCCTGCAGGGCCCGCGGGGGAGTAACTTCAACGCGCAGGCAGGCAATCCGTGTCAGGGGCAGGGGAATGGGATCATTCCCGACCTGACCGCCCGCGGCGCCCCGGGCGCGAAGGCTCTCGCGAAAGCCCGCGAGGCGAACACCGCCGCCCTGGAAGCGCTGAAGATTTCCGCCCTGGCCCAGGCCAAGGCGGGAGCGACAAAGGTCGCCAACCTGCTCACCGAGTCAATCAAGGACCTGCCTCAGTAGCCGGTTCGGCGTGCCGTCTAGACCGGCCGCCTCCGTGGTACGAACCCGAAGAGGGTCTCGACCACGGAGGCGGTCATGCTTTGTCGTTCCTGCGGGCGGATGAACCGGGATGAAGACCTCTTCTGCAGCGGCTGCGGCGGCAAGCTGCAGCGCGCTCGTGTCTGCGCGGCCTGCGGCGCCAAGAACCGGCACGACAGCGCGTTCTGCGGTGCCTGCGGAACGGTGCTGGCGGACATGCCTTCGGTCTGCAGGCACTGCCAGGAACCGCTGGCGCACGGCGACCGTTTCTGCGCTTCTTGCGGCGCCCAGGTGATGCCCGGGCAGGTCTGCCGGCAGTGCGGGACCTTCAATCGTCTGGACGCTCGCTTCTGCGCACACTGCGGCGCGCCGGTCCCCGTCCCAATTTCCGCGTCCTAAACAGGGCAAAAGAAGTATGTGGCCAGGGCTGTCGTCACCACCGACGCCGAGACGGTCGCCGACCATGCGCGAGCCGTCTCGACAGATGCCGACTACGACCGGCTGATCGCGCGCGCCGGGCGCGCCCAGGTTGTCCTTATCGGCGAAGCCTCCCACGGCACCTACGAGTTCTATGCGACGCGCGCTGACCTCACACGCCGGCTGATCGACGAATGCGGCTTCCGCATCCTCGCCCTCGAGGCCGACTGGCCGGACGCGCTGCGGGTCCACCGCTACGTGACCGGCCGCTCAGACGATCGCGATGCCGTGGCTGCGCTGGGTGACTTCCGCCGCTTTCCCGCATGGATGTGGCGCAACACCGTCATGGTGGAGTTTGTCGAGTGGCTGCGCGGCTGGAACCAGGCTCGGAAGGGTCGGGAACCCACGGGTCTCTTCGGCATGGACCTCTACAGCATGCACGCGTCGATCGAATCCGTGCTTGATTACCTGGAGCACGCCGATCCCGAGGCCGCCCGCCGCGCCCGGCAACGCTATGCCTGTTTCGAGATGTTCGGGGGAGACCCCCAGGCCTACGGCTACGCCGCGACGCAAGGGCGGGCCGAGTCCTGTGAGGACGTGGTCGTCGCCCAACTCGCGGACCTGCGGCACCGCTACGGCGCGCTGATCAGCCGCGACGGTCAGTCGGCCGAAGACGAGTTCTTCTATGCCGAGCAGAACGCGCGGGTGGTCACTAATGCCGAGCGGTACTACCGCGCGATGTTCCGCGGGCGGGACGACTCCTGGAACCTGCGCGACGCCCACATGACCGAGACCCTCGACGCCCTCGTGCGCCATTTCGACGGCGGGCGCAGCAAAGCCGTGGTGTGGGCGCACAATTCGCACCTCGGCGACGCGCGCGCGACAGAGATGAGCCGGCGCGGGGGAGTGGAACGTCGGTCAACTCGCCCGCGAGCGGTTCGGGGAGCGTGTGTTTGGGATCGGGCTGACCACCTACGCCGGCACCGTCACGGCCGCCCGTGACTGGGGTGATCCGGCCGAACGCCGGCGTGTGCGGGCCGCGCTGCCCGATAGTTACGAGGACGTGTTCCATAAGACGGGAGTCAGGCGGTTCTGGCTCGACCTGCGCGAACGAAACGCGGCGACGGCGGTGCTCAAGGACCGCCGGCTGCAGCGGGCGATCGGCGTCATCTACCGTCCGGAGACCGAACGATGGAGTCATTACTCCGAAGCGAGCGTGCCGGACCAGTTCGATGCCGTCATTCACATCGACGAGACCACGGCGCTCGAGCCCTTGGAGCGGACCAGCGAATGGGAACGCGGAGAGTTGCCCGAAACCTATCCGCAGGGACTGTAGGCATGGAGCGTGAGGTCAAGATCCCCGTGCGGGAGGCGACGCTGGACGGCGACCTCACCGTTCCTGCCGCTGCGCGCGGTATCGTGCTGTTTGTCCACGGCAGCGGGAGCAGCCGCCACAGCCCGCGCAACCGGTTCGTCGCCGAGACGCTCAAAGATGCCGGTCTGGCGACCCTGTTGTTCGACCTGCTCACGCCTCAGGAGGAGGCGGTCGACCTCACCACCCGCGAGCACCGATTCGATATCAACCTGCTTGCCGGCCGCCTCGGATCCGCGGCTGAATGGATGGAGCAGCAGGCCGAGGGCCGCTCGCTGCGCATCGGATACTTCGGTTCCAGCACCGGCGGCGGCGCGGCGCTCGTGGAAGCGGCGGCCCATCCGGAGCGGGTCGGCGCGGTGGTGTCTCGCGGCGGCCGTCCCGATCTCGCCGGCGCAGCCTTGCCGAAGGTGCAGGCGCCGACGCTGCTGATCGTCGGCGGCAGGGATGACGTGGTGTCACGGCTCAACCGCGAGGCGATGGCACAGATGCGCTGCGAGGTAAAGCTCGAGATCATCCCCGGCGCCACGCACCTGTTTGAGGAGCCGGGAACGCTCGACGAAGTCGCCCGGCTCGCGAGCGCGTGGTTCGTGCAGCATTTGCAGGAGTGACGATGCCTGATGATCCCGTGATCGAAGAAAAGCAGACGACAATCGAGCCCGACGAGCGGCGGGCGGCCGAACGGCTCAAGGAACGGGACGACGTTCAGCGCGCGCTTCGAGAGACCGGTGGCGCGCCGGAGACGGCGATTCCCTCGCCGGCCCCCAAGGACCAGGTTCGTCTCTGGAGCTATCTGATCGTGCTGGTGGGACTGGCTGCCTTCTACTACCTGCTGCGCTTGAACACGCTCAGCTTCACGGCGCGGGCGCTTCCACTGGTCTCGAGAGCTGTCCTTGGAGCAATGGCGGTCGTGCTGCTGCTTGGGGCCAACCGCGCGGTCCACGCGTTCCTCATCAAGCCCATGGACGATGCGGTGGCGAGGTACAATCTTTCCCGCGTCACGCGCCTGGTCGTGGGCCTCGGGCTCGCGCTGATCGCCATTTCCGTTCTGTTTGCCAACTGGTACGCCGCGGTCGTCTCACTGGGGATTCTCTCGCTCGTGCTTGGGCTGGCCCTGCAGACGCCGATCACCAGTTTCATCGGCTGGATTTACATCCTGATCAAGCAGCCGTACCGGGTGGGCGATCGCGTGCGGATCGGCGATGCGAAAGGCGACGTGATCGATGTCAGTTACCTTGACACCACGCTGTGGGAATTCGGCGGGGAGTATCTCTCGACCGACCATCCCAGCGGCCGCATCATCAAGTTTCCAAATTCCGTTGTGCTGAAGGAGGCAGTCTACAACTACTCCTGGCCGCTGTTTCCATACATCTGGAATGAGATCAAGGTCCACGTTGCCTATAACAGCGACTTCGAGTTCATCGCCAAGACGATGCGGGAGGTCGCCGAGGAGGAACTTGGCCAGGTCATGCTGGAGCGCGTGCGCGTGTTCCGGGCGCTGTTGGAGCAGACGCCCGTTGATGAGCTCCAGGTGCGCGAACAGCCGTCGGTCTTTTTCCGCCCGATGGAGAACTCGTGGATTGAGGCGATCGTCCGCTACGTCGTGCCTCCGCGCGAGGCCGGGCGCATCAAGAACCGCATGATCGTGAAGATCCTGGAGCGGCTCAACGCCGAGCCGGACCGCGTGAAGTTCCCCAAGGATAATCTGCGCTAGGGGCGGTGCTCGGGGGTGGCCCCTCGCCCGCCACAAGCCAGCCTGGCCAGACGAGTACTTATGCCCGTCCTTGAACTCAATTGACTGGAACGGCGGCAGGGTTCGAAGATGAGACGAGAAGAGGGAATCAGAACGCGGTTGGGGGCCACCTGATGCCTACTAAGCTTGATCGCCCGCTGAAGCGTGAACTCAAAGTGAACGGCAAGGCTTATGTTCTTACCATTTCTCCGGAAGGCCTCAAGTTGGTCCCCAAAGGGAAGCGGAAGGGTCAGGAGTTGGCGTGGAAAGACCTCGTCAGCGGCCAGGCTGCCCTTGCCGTCGCGCTGAATGCATCACTAGAGAGAGTCCGCCGATAAGGCGGCGTGGTGCTCGGGGGCGGCCCTCGCTGCGTGTCGGGCGGCTCGGACTGACGGCAGGCCTCGCGCTCCCTGGCACTCTCGCCTGCCAGACACGACACGATGACTACTTCCCTTTCTGCTCTCGCCGGTACCTGACTGCGTTGGTGCGCTCTCTTCACGGCCTGCGAATTGGTTGCCGCCCTCCAACCTCCGCTCGGGGCCGCCCCACTTGCACCGCCACGTCTCGTACCCGGTACCGTCTGTGTGGCGCTGTCAAGCTCCGCGGCGTCGCTAGTTCGAGCGACAGAACACAACTCGCCCCGGGGCAAGTTCTGTTCTGTCGCATGAAATAGGGACAGTGTTCGGCAGGATTTTCCGAATGTCGGTCGCTGTGATAAGATTCGTTCGGACGCGGTGGCCGTAGCTCAGCCTGGTAGAGCGCCTGGCTGTGGCCCAGGAGGTCGCGGGTTCAAGTCCCGTCGGTCACCCCAGAAATGGAAACAGGGGCGGTGTAGTTCCGCTCCTGTTTCCATTTCTCGTAGTCGTTCGATGAGTTGAACCCGCGACCTAA
>DASYRL010000061.1:0-2845 GCA_036004445.1 bacterium | reverse complement strand
TACCGGTTGGACCGCCTGATCGGCAAGGGGGGCTTTGGAGAGATCTATCTCGCCAGCCCGACGCCGGCGGGACCCTTGCCGCCCCGCGTGTGCGTCAAGATCAGCTTCCAGATCTCGGGGTGGCTCCGGGAGGCGTATTTCGCCCAGCTCCTCGAGCGGCAAGCGCGGGCGCTGCGGGTCTTCGACCGCTTTGTCGAGCCCGATGCGGCTCGCACGCGCTACTACCTCGTCATGGAGTACGCCGAGCACGGTGACCTCGCCGCCTGGCTCGATGCGCAGGGTGGGCAGCCCGAGAAGTACGTGCGTCAGGAAATCGCCGCCATCCTCGAAACGCTGGACGTGCTGCATCGCGGTCAGGCCCTCCACCGGGATCTGACGCCGTTCAACGTCTTCGTCTGTGAGAACGAACGTCTGAAGCTGGGGGATTTCGGTATCGCGACCCACCAGGCGAGCCGCCACGGCGTGACAGCCGATGCGTTCAATCCGTTAGGCGCCCCCACCGAGATCGCGTGGGGCAGGGTCCGCAAATGGCAGCAGCGCGACGACATCTACCAGGTGGGACAGCTCATCGCCATGCTGCTCCGGGGCGACGTCCACAGCCCGATGCGGAGTCGCGATGTCCGCCGGCTTCCCTGCAGCGATCACCTGAAGGAAGTGATTCACCGCTGTCTCGGCGCGCGGGAGAAGCGTTACCAGTCGGCCGGCGAATTGATTGCGGCGTTGCGGAAGCGTCCCAAGGAGCTGTCGACCGGGCGGGTCCGGAGCCTCAAGGGCCGGCGTCTCTCGTTCACGGGGTTCCTGCAGCGGCCGCGGCGCGAGGCGATCGCCGCCGCCACTCGAGCCGGGGCGGTGGTCCAGGGAAGCCCCGGACCCTCCACCGACGTATTGGTGCGCGGCCGGCCCAACGCCTTACAGGTGGCGGGAAAAGTCGGCGGGCTGAAGCTGATGGAGATCCGGCGCCTCGAGGCCAAAGGGCACCGAGTCACGATCATCGGCGAGGGGCAGTTCTGGAAGCTCGTCGCCCGACGCAAGCCGGCGCGCCGGCTCGGGAGGCGCCGGTAACTATGCACGTATCAAACACCCGTCCCTTCGTACAAACCTGATTTCGGGAGTCGGCACGATGCGCAGACTACTGGCCGTCGCTCTGGTCGGCGCCGCCCTCGGCGTGAGACCATTGGGCGCGCAGCAGCGCCACCATACCTACGTCATCGTGCACGGCGCCTGGGGTGGCGGCTGGGATTGGCGCGCCGTGGACTCGATGCTGACGCTGCGCGGTCACCGCGTGGTGCGCGTCACGCTCACAGGCTCGGGCGAGCGGGTGCATCTCGCGTCACCGGAGATCCGGCTGTCGACCCACATCGCCGACGTCGTGAATACGATCCTGTGGGAGGACCTGCACGACGTCGTGCTCGTGGGTCACAGCTACGGCGGCATGATTATCACGGGCGTCGCCGACCGGATCCCGGACCGGATTCGCCGGCTCGTCTACGTCGACGCCATGGTGCCGGATTCCGGTGAATCGGTGATGACGCTGATGGGAACGAGCGGCCTTGGGTTCATCCAGTCCACGTTGAAGAACGGCATGAGCGTGCCGCCGTGGGTCACCGATACGACGGCCATCCCGCGCGACGTGCCGCAATCGTTTCGTACCATCACCGATACCCTGAATCTCGTCAACCCGGCCGGACGGCTGGTGCCAGGGACCTACATCCTGACGGTGGAGGCAGCGGTGAATCCGGATCCATTCCAGTGGGCGGCGGACCGGGCGGCCGCACGGAAATGGCCTGTATACCGCCTCGACGCGAACCACACCCCCGAACGCTCGGCGCGGGAGCCCCTCGTCGCGTTGCTGGACGGCGTGCCATGACGGCGCGGGCTTTTCGGCTGTTCCTGGCCGGATTTGTCGTCTCCTCGACCGCGGCCGCCCAGCGCCTGCCGCGCAGCACCCCTGAGCGGCAGGGCATCTCATCCGCCGCGATCCTCGCCTTCGTCGAGCAGGCGGATACCGGGATCGACGCGATGCACAGCTTCATGCTAGTGCGGCATGGGTACGTCGTCGCGGAAGGGTGGTGGAGCCCGTACGACTCGGCCACGCCCCACATGCTGTATTCACTGAGCAAGAGCTTCACTTCCACGGCCGTCGGACTGGCGATTGCCGACGACAAGCTGAGCCTCGATGACCCTGTCTTGAAGTTCTTTCCCGAGGACGCCCCGACGGAACCGTCGGCGAACCTGCGGGCGATGCGCGTGCGCGACCTCCTCCGCATGGCCACGGGCAATCAAAACGAGGCCAGCCTTTGGCCCTGGTTCGACCAGCCGGCCTCAACACCGGGGGCGCCGTGGACGAAGAAGTTTCTCGCCCACCCGGTCCCATTCAAGCCGGGCACCCACTTCCAGTACAACTCGCCCGCCACCTACATGTTGTCGGCCATCGTGCAGAAGGTGACGGGCTCGACCGTGCTCGAATACCTCCAGCCGAGGCTGTTCGAACCGCTGGGAATCGAGCATCCGGTGTGGGCGGCCAGCCCGCAGGGCATCACCGTCGGGGCCGTCGGGCTGCTCATCCGGACCGAGGACATCGCGCGATTCGGGCAATTGTATCTGCAGAAAGGCGTGTGGCGCGGCCGGCAGCTGATCCCGGCCGCCTGGGTCGCCGCCGCGACCGCGATGCAGGTCTCGAATGGCTCGTCACCGGAGAGCGACAGGGACCAGGGCTACGGCTACCAGTTCTGGCGTTCTCGTCACAACTCCTATCGCGGCGACGGGGCGTTCGGGCAGTACTGTCTGGTCCTTCCCGAAGTGGACGCGGTGGTCGTGATCACGAGCGGCGTGCGCGATATGCAGG